>JAJYFB010000178.1 GCA_021785495.1 Acidobacteriota bacterium
GACGCCCGCATTCGAGATCGCCGAGGCCATGGACTGGAACGTGCCCGACCACCTCATCGTCCCCGGCGGCAATCTCGGCAACAGCTCCGCTCTCGGCAAGGGCTTCCGCGAGATGCGCGAGCTGGGGCTGGTGACGCGGCTGCCGAAGATCTCCGTGATTCAGGCCGAGGGCGCCAATCCCTTGGTGCGCAGCATGGCGGCCAACGGCGGCACGGCGCTGGAGCCGGTCGAGGCGCACACGCGCGCCACGGCTATTCGCATCGGCCACCCCGCTTCCTGGCGCAAGGCCGCCAAAGTGATTGAAGAGAGCGGCGGCTGGTGCCTCGATGTGAACGAGGCCGAGATCGCCGTGGCCAAAACCGAGATTGGCGCCGAGGGGCTGGGCTGCGAACCGGCCTCGGCCGTGACGCTGGCCGGTCTGAAAAAACTGCGGGCGCGGGGCGCGGTCCAGCCGGGCGAAACCGTGGTGCTCCTGCTCACCGGCCACACCCTCAAGGACGCCGACTACACCATCGATTTTCATCGTGGCACGCTGCTGACGGAGGACGAGAAAAAGAACCTCGACGCGCCAACCGGCGCGGCCGTTGAGTCGCTGCGCCGGAACGCCCTTTCGCTCGATGCGACTCCGCAGGCAGTGCTGGCCGCGCTCAACAGCCTGTGGTGAAATCCGAGTTTTGAAAGGGCACGACTTCAGTCGTGCCGTAACTGGCCAGGAATGAACGGGGCTTTAGCCCCTGCGGGATGTTTATGACGTTCAACATCCTTTCACCACAGGCTGTCAAGGGCGAAGTAGGATGAGCGACGAAAGTGGAATGCGCGATGCAAGCGGCTTGAGCGGCCTGAATTCGAGCGGCCAGGAGCCGACCGGCTCGATCCAGCTCCGGCTGCCCGCAACCTCGGCCAATCTCGGCCCAGGCTTCGACACGGCGGCCGTGGCCTTCGATTTTTTTCTGGAGATCGAGGCCCAGGCGGCGCGGGAGTTTTCGATCGCGGCCACTGGGCGCGATGCGGAGCTTTGCGGGCGGCTTGAGAACAATCTGATCCTCGAAACCTACAAAGAGCTGCTTGCCGCCAACGGGCGGCCCATCGTACCACTGGCGCTCCAACTGGCAAACGCGATTCCGCTCGGCATGGGCTGCGGTTCTTCGGCGGCCGCGCGGCTGGCGGCGATTCAACTGGCCGTTCACTTTGGCCGGCTCGATTGGGACTCCCAGCGCGTGCTCGAAGAGGCAAGCGCTCTCGAAGGCCATCCGGACAACGTGGCGGCCTGCTGGCTGGGCGGCTTTGTAGGCGCGGTCTGCGAGGGCAGGCGGGTGCATGTGGCGCGCGTCGATCCGCCCGAAAATTGGCGCGCGATCATTGCGCTTCCCGCCGAGCCGCTGGCCACCAGCAAGGCCCGTGCGGTGCTGCCTGGCTCGTATGCGCAGAGGGACGTGGTGGCTAACCTGCAATCAATCGCCGTTCTCGGCCTGGCCTTTGCACAGGCGCGCGGAGACCTGCTGCGGCTGGCGATGAACGACCGCATTCACCAGCCCTATCGCGCGCCTTTTTGCCCGCTGCTGCCGCTGCTGCTTCCGCTTGCGGGGCGGGACGGGATTCTGGGCGTAGCCTTGAGTGGAGCGGGACCGGCCGTTCTGCTGATTGTTGACGGCGAAGCCAGCCTTGCGCCAGCCTGCGCCGTGATCGCAAGCGCGACGGAGAATCGTGTCGCCGCCGCACCCATCCTCTGCCGTTTTTCACGGAATGGGGCCAGTCAATTTCCGGAAAAATAACCGAATCAATGCGGAATCTTGCCGGAAAGTTCGCCACGGACGCAGGTAATTAAAACGTTATCATCGGGAGAGAATCCTTGTTGAAATGGATACTCACCCATCCGTGTGATTACTCCCTTTTATTACCTAAGTTTGCTTGCTATTTCCCGTTGAAACAACTACTCTCGCACCGTGAGCAGTTCTGGGGGAGGGCTGCTCTAGCGCCCGCGATCCTTTTCAGGATCCGGGCGCTTCTGTTTGGTGCGCCGCGGTTGGCGCGGAACTTCCATGCTTGCGCGAGCGGACTTCGCCGCGCCGTAGGGCGGTTTCGATCGCCGGCGCGCCGCTGCCGCTGGTTACGGCTTGCGACTTTGCCCACCGTTCGCGCATCGGATGAATGTACGGTTTCTTGTACAATTAGCCTTTGGAAAAACGGTAAGGAGGAACATGGCAGGGCAAGGGATTTTTGAAGTGAACGACGCGAACTTCGACCAGGAGGTGCTCCAGAGCGAGCAGCCGGTGCTGGTGGACTTCTGGGCTTCGTGGTGCGGTCCGTGCAAAGCGGTTGCGCCGATCGTGGAGAGCGTGGCGGCCTCGTACGCGGGCAAGGTGAAGGTGGCCAAGGTGAACGTGGATGAGAACAGCGCGGCCCCGTCGCGTTACGGAATCCGCGGCATTCCCACCCTGCTCTTTTTCAAGGGCGGCAAGGTGGCCGACCAGATCGTCGGTTACGTGCCGCAGAACGTCATCGAAGAGAAGGTACAGAAGCTGCTGGCGTAAGGACGCGGCGCAGTGCGCGGGGTGAGCGGAGTTGGGCAAACGTCCCGGACAGCTTCTCGACGGTCCCTGTCTGGAGATCGAGCCAAAGGCCTGGGCGCTGCGTCCGGGCCTTTGCTTTTTTGCTAATCGCCGCCGCGAAACCGGACGATCAGCCGCCGGTCGCGCTTGGAGGGTCTTCGCGCCGGTTCGGGGGCGAACGGCTGCATGGCCTTTCGTTCTTCGGCGGCGCGCAGACGGGCCTCGCGGCTGGCCTCGGTCTCGCGGTAGAGGGTTTGCGCCACGGCGGCCGGTCCGCGCACATGGCTGAGGCCCAGAACCTCGACCTCAAACTTGCCCGACTCGTTTTCGATGCGCAGACGCTCGCCGAGACGCACATCGCGCGCGGCTTTGGCGCGCAATTCGTTGGCCTCGATCCGTCCCAACTCGCAGGCGCGCGAAGCCAATGCGCGCGTCTTGAAGAAGCGTGCGGCCCAGAGCCACTTGTCCATGCGCACAGTGTCCATGGCTCAATTTTACGGTTCAATTTTACCCGAGAAAGGGACACATTTTGTTTACCCGAGAAAGGGACACGTTTTGAAGCGGAGAAAGCTGAATGACCCCGCCCGCATTTGCGCTTCGCGCCTGCTTTTCCGACTCGGTTCAGCCGGGGCGCCGGGCAGCGGGCCTGGGAGCAGCCCGGTTTGTGCCGATTCCGGCTTGCCCAATGAGCATTCGCAGCCCGGCCGTCAGGCATGGTGAGGTTGGGCGTCTAAGGTGGGGGCAGCGCTCCGCGTCGAGGCCAGGGACCGTGCGTCAAAAGGAGGTCTGCGCGTGTAGAATTTTTCTCATACGGGAACAGCAGAGCAGAGTTCCTGCAATCGTGGGAATGGCCACCCTCTTGGTTTGTACACTGTATTCCTTCGCACCTGCGTTTTTCGTCACGGATCGCCATGCTCTTCAAAGCTTTTAGCGCCGCAGTTTACGGCATCGACGCCAACCTGATCGACGTCGAGATCGATTACAGCGGCGTGGTTGCAAGCGAAGATCACTTTCACACCGTGGGTCTGCCGGACGCGGCCGTGCGCGAAAGCCGCGATCGGGTCCGCGCCGCCATCAAAAACTCCGGTTACACGATCCCGCCCACGTTCATCACCATCAACCTTGCCCCGGCCGATCTCAAAAAAGAAGGCTCCGGTTTCGATCTGCCCATCGCCGTCGGCATTCTCGGAGCATACGGCGCCCTGCGCGTCAACGATCTCAGCCGTTTTCTCTTTGTCGGCGAACTGGGCCTCGATGGAGGTGTGCGCCCGGTTCCGGGCGTGCTGCCCATGGCTGTCCTGGCCCGTGAAAAAGGCATTCCCAACCTGATTCTTTCCGGCGCCAATGCCGCCGAAGCCGCCGTGGTTGAAGGCGTCAACGTGTATCCCGTCTCTTCCCTTCTCGACGTTCTGGAGTTGCTCAACAGTTCGGTCGTCGGCCAGCTCCAGCGCGAGCCCTTCCGGGTGGCTCCAGAAGACCTGCTGGGAAAGCTGGAACAATTCCCGGTCGATTTCAGCGATGTGCGCGGCCAGCAGACGGCCAAGCGGGCTCTCGAAGTGGCTGCGGCAGGAAGTCATAACATCCTCATGATCGGACCGCCGGGTTCGGGCAAGACCATGCTGGCCAAGCGTCTTCCATCGATTTTGGCCCCGCTCACCTTCGAAGAGGCGCTCGAGACCACCAAGATTCATTCGGTGGCGGGCGTGCTCGATGCCGGTGCGGGCCTGGTGACGCAGCGGCCGTTCCGCGCGCCGCACCATACGATCTCCGACGCCGGACTGATTGGCGGCGGCGTGGTGCCGCGCCCCGGCGAAGTGTCGCTGGCGCACAACGGCCTGCTCTTTCTCGACGAACTGCCCGAATTTCCGCGCAATGTGCTGGAAGTGATGCGGCAGCCG
>JAJYFB010000035.1 GCA_021785495.1 Acidobacteriota bacterium
CCACTTGCAAAATTCAGTTACGGAGTGTCCGCAGGAAAAAGAACGTCCCTCAGGGGCTAAAGCCCCATTCATTCCAGGTATTTTACGGCACGACTGAAGTCGTGCCCTTTCAAATCCAGCAATCATCGATTGAATTTTGCAAGTGGCTCAGTCGTTTCCAGATTGCCTGGAAAATGCTTTGAGGGGTTCGTGCGCACGGCTGTTTGCCGACATCGACCGAAGGCTCTTGGGGGAGATTGAGCCTCGGTCAAGTTCTGGCCCGATCGTTATGATTGGAGACCGAACCGGCGACGACCTACGAACAGCAACGCCAGAAGGCCGGTCAACAGCAAAAGCCATGAACTGGGCTCCGGCGTCGCCGACATCGGCGTCGATATCGTCAGCGAGCCAAAGGAGTTGCTATAGCTGGCCGATCCGTCGGCATTCAAATAGAAATAATCCGCGACGTCATAGGTTGGAGTCCCGCCGTCGAAATTGAGGCTGAGTCCGACGTAGGTTCCGCTGACGTTAAACAGCAAACCTTTCCAGTCCAAAAGACTGCTTCCGCTTCCTGCAACACAGGGGGTAACAAGGCAATTGGTGTAGTGGTAATTGTAGGTATCGCCCGGATAGAGCAGGCCATCGCCCGCATTTCCATAACTTCCTACGTAGGTTGCGGTATTGTAGGTCGACCCTTGGTAGGTGTACGAAAAGCTGTCGAGCGCAGTGACCAGGTACGAGCCATTGCCTTGATTCGTCGCATTGACGGTTGCGTCCAGTGTTGTTGGCGATCCACCCATACTGCCGGAGAACGCGACGAGGAAAGAGTCGGCCCTGGCGACTGGCGCGATCGCCAGAGCCGCAGCCAACAAAAGTGTTGTCGTCCTGAATTTCATGAGAATGACTCCTTCAAAATGACGCATCTCTCACGCCTCTGTTCCCGCTGGAACGTCTGGGCCCTTGAGAATTGGTTGGTGAGAGAACACAGCAATTGTACGCCTGTCGATCGATCGAAAGGCCTTTTCCCTCCAAGGCGAGCATCGTTTCGCCGCTTTATCGCGGCACAGACGGTTCGTCGTCGCCTGGAAACTGTTCGTCGTCCTTGCCGGCGATGGCGGCGCGCATGAAGCTGGTCCAGACGGGCAGCGCGACGGCGGCTCCGGTTTGCTTTTCGCCGAGCGACTGGCGATTGTCGTAGCCCACCCAAACGCCGCAGGTGACCGAGGGCGAAAAGCCGATGAACCATGCGTCGGTGAAGTTCGAGGTGGTTCCCGTCTTGCCGCCAAAGGGGTGGTTCATCTGGGCCGCCGCGGCCGCGGTTCCATGCTTCGTCACGCCGCGCAGCAAGGTCATCATCGTGCGCGCGGTCTGCTGGCCGATCACCTCTTGGACCGCGGGCGCATCCTGCCAGAGCACAATGCCGTCGGCGTTTGCGACCTTGCGGATCAGGTGCGGCGCCACGCGGATGCCGTCGTTTGGAAAAACGGCATACGCGGCCACCTGCTCTTCGAGGGTAATTTCAGAAGCGCCCAAAGCCACCGGCAGATAGGGCGGGATGTCTTCGGTGACGCCGAAGCGATGCGCCAGGTCGATCACCTTGCGAATGCCGACGCGCGCGGCCAGCTTGAGCGCGGGAATGTTGCGCGAATCGGCGAAGGCGTCGGCCACGGTCATGGCGCCCTTGTAGTTGTTTTCGTAGTCGTGCGGAACGTAGCCGCCGAAGTTGACCGGGCCGTCGATAATGATGTCCGTGGGCTTGACGCCGTCCTCGATGGCCGCGGTGTAGACGTAGGGCTTGAAGCTGGAGCCGACCTGTCTTTCCGCCTGCGTGGCGCGATTGAAGACCGAGAGCGCGTAGTCGCGCCCGCCCACCATGGCCAGCACGTCGCCGCTCGCGTTATCCATGGCGAGCAGCGCGCCCTCGGCTCCGGAGTCCTGTTCGAGCGTGGCGCGGCCCATGCCGCTTTCCATGGTTGCACTCAGATGGACGTAAATCACATCGCCGGGCTTGACCAGCGCGTCGCCCTCGCGCACGCCGGTCCACTGCCAGTCGGCGGGCAGAAGAACGATCGCCGAGCCGGGACGGTCCGCCGGGCCGATGCGCGCCTCGATTTCGAGCGGAAGCGCACGCACCACCAGCGCATGGACGTAATCGCCGGGGCCGGAGACAACCGCCCAGTCGGGATGGCGATAGGCGTCGAGCGTCTGGCCTGCGGCGAGGACGTTTTCGAGTTTTCCGGTCCAGCCGCGATGACGTTCGTAAGCGGCCAGCCCATCGGCCACGGCGCGGTTGGCCGTCTTCTGCAAGTCGAGATCGAGCGTGGTGTCGATGCGCAGGCCGTCCTCGTGCACCTCGTCGGGGCCGAAGCGGTCGTCGAGTTCGCGCCGCACTTCGTCTTGAAACCACGGCGCCACGGCGCCCACCGGCTGCGCTAGATGTAGCCCGAGCGGCAGGGCGCGCGCCTTTTCCGCCTCGTCGCGCGCGATCTTCCCGTCGGCTTCCATCTCGCTGAGCACCAGGTTGCGGCGGCCAAGCGCCCGCTCGGGATTGAGAATCGGCGAATACGCCACCGGACCTTTGGGCAAACCGGCCAGCAAAGCGGCTTCAGTGAGCGTCAAATCTTTGGCGTGTTTGGAAAAATAATACTCGGAGGCGGCCTCGAAGCCGTACATTCCGCTGCCCAGATAGATCTGGTTGCCGTAGAGGGTGAAGATCTGTTCCTTGGTGAAGGCGCGCTCGATCTGGATGGCGAGATAGGCCTCCTGAATTTTGCGTTTCAGCGTGCGATCGGAGGAGAGAAACAGATCGCGGGCCAGTTGCATGGTGAGCGTCGAGGCGCCCTGCGCGCGCCCGTGCGAGCGAATGTCGTGCCAGGCGGCTCCGGCCACGCGAAAGACGTTGATGCCCCAGTGCGATTCGAAGTTTTTGTCCTCGATCGAGATCACGGCTTCGCGCAGCACGGGCGCAAAGCCGTCATAGCCGACCACGAAACGGCGCTGCAACGAGAAGGAGCCGATGACCCGGCCCTTGCAGTCGTACAGGTTGGTGATGGTGGAGGGGCGATAGTGCTCGAGTTCCTGAATCTGCGGCAGGTCGACCGAGTAGACGAGCGTCAATCCGGCCAGCGACCCGGTGGCGGCGGCCAAAACCAGCAGCGCGGCCAGCACCGAGCGGCCAGCCAGCTTGCGGCGGCGCTTTTCCGGAAGCGGAGGCACGGCCTCGCGGCGGTCCTGAGCGCGCGCGGCGCGAAAAGGAGGATCGGGAGGATCGGTTGTGCGCGGTCGCGAGGGTCTTGATGGCGGCAGATGGGGAGAGAAAGCCAAAGTGGGCGCAGCCTCATCGACACTGCTGGTCCGCTTGCGGCCCAACAGCGCTTCTTTTCAGGCTACCATTCGTGCGGCGCGAAAAAACGCCGGCAAAGCGGCAACGAACCAGCGAAGCCAATCATGATCGGCAACGCGAAGGCCGGCACGCATTCTTGCGTCTTCACCAAGCGCCTTCGATGCGGAATGCGGAGAGTTCCTCGCCCTCGCTGTCGTCGAGCATGCGCTCTACAAGCCGATCCACGCGGCTGCCACGCGGGCCGCGCCGGAGACAGGCGCGCAGGCGGTCGAGGTCGGCGGCTTCGCCCGCGGCGACAACCTCCACGTCACCCTCTTCGGTGTTCCGCACCCAGCCGCGCAGACCGATCAGCCCGGCCTCGCGCTCGACAAACCAGCGAAAGCCCACGCCCTGCACGCGGCCTTGCACAAGAAAATGAAGAACCATGGCACAGCCAGTTTTGCAGAGCAGGCGCGCGGGCGCAAGCCGAAGGCGGCGTGGGCGCAGGGCAAGTTACGGCCAAGACGGGACGGAATTACAGCACGCCCGGCACCAGCGCCTTGACGCGGCGGCGATAGGCGGGGTAATCCGCAGGAAAAGTCTGCATCATCAGCCGCTCCTCCTGGCTCATCTTGACCGCGTACGTCACGAGAACCAGAAGCCAGCCCAGGAGGCATCCGTTCCGGTCGACCGCCAGAACGCTCCCCGCCAGGGCCAGCAGCAGGCCGGAGTAGATGGGATGGCGCACCAGCCGGTACGGTCCGCGCACGATCAGTTCGTGGCCCTCCTTCACCGAAGGCCGGGCGCTCCAGTTGGAGCCGAGCGTAACACGCGCCCAGATGGCAAAGCCGCAGCCGAGAATGGTCAGCGCCAGCCCTGCGGCTTCAACGGCCAGCGTCGGCGGCCAAAGGCGCAGGTCGAGCCAGCCCGCGCGAAGGGTGTGCGAGGCCACCAGCGTGTAGCCCAGCGCGATGGGCGCAAGCAGCACAAGGCGCGAAAGCATGGAGCCGCGACGAGCCGTGCGCTTGTTGCGAAAAGCGCCCACCAGCCAGAGGAGCGCCGTTGCTCCCCAGACCGATTCCATGGCGATACCGAGAAACAGATGCACGCGGAAAACCTCCAGCCAGAATCATACCGAAACGAATCCGCCGATGGCGCGGCGACGGTTCCCGCCTGCGCGCTACACTGATTGCAGCATGGTTTTTGTTCTCGACAACTACGATTCGTTTACGTACAACCTGGTGCAGTACCTGGGCGAACTGGGCGCTGAGGTCGTGGTGCGGCGCAACGACGAGATCTCGCCCGAAGAGGTTGAGGCCATGCGGCCGGACCGGATTCTGCTTTCGCCGGGCCCATGCACGCCCGCCGAGGCCGGCATTCTGGTGCCGCTGATCCGTCACATGGCCGGCAAAGCGCCGATGCTCGGCGTCTGCCTGGGCCACCAGGCCATCGGCGAGGCCTTCGGCGGCAAGGTTGTCCGCGCCAAGAACCTGATGCACGGCAAGACCAGCCCGGTCGATCACGACGGAACGGGCGTCTTCGCCGGCCTGCCCACGCCGCTGGCCTGCACGCGCTACCATTCGCTCCTCGTCGAGGAAGCCTCGCTGCCCGCGGCGTTGCGCATCACGGCGCGCGCTGCCGAAGCCGGTGGCCAGAGCGCAGTCATTATGGGCCTGCGTCATCGCACCCTGCCGGTCGAAGGCGTGCAGTTTCATCCCGAGAGCGTGCTGACCGAGGGCGGCCACCGGATGATCCGCAACTTTTTGGACATGTAGATGCGGCGCGCATGGAAAGCTGCGGCTCATCCAGCGCCCCGGGTGGGTGCGCGCAGGTGGTGTTCTGCCTGCGCCTTTTGCCTGTTGATGTTTCGACCCGCCGCGCTTCCGGCGCAAACGGCGCCCGCCGCCGCGCCCGCAGAGACGCCCGCGCCGCAAACGACACCGCAACCCTCGACGCAGCCGCCATCCGCGCAGGCCGTTCTTGCGCCGCCACCCATTGCCATTGTCCCGCTCGATCCATCGCTTCCCGGCTCGGCGCTTGAAGTCGCCGGGCCGATGCAGGCCTGGAAGGGCCGCGCCTACCTGACCGGCAGCGGCAGCATCACCGCCGGAGACGCCACGGCCGAAGTCGCGCTGCCCACGCGAGGTCTTCTGCGCGTCTGCGCCTCGAGCACGGTCAAGCTGGCGGCTGACACGAGCGCTCCCGAGGGCGAAGTTCCCGGCCTTCTGATGGCGCTCGATCGCGGCGCGGTGGAGATGAGCCTGGCTCCGAGCCTGGCGCGCGAAAAGAATGCCGACACGCTGCTGACGCCCTACTTCCGCATTCTCATCGGCGGCTCCAGCCCGGCCGACGTGAAGGTGCGGCTGGGCGAGCATGGCGACACCTGCGTGGACAACGCCGGCGCCGATGCTCCGTACGTTCTTGTCACCAGCGTCTTTGCCGGCGGCCTCTATCGCGTGCAACCCGGCCAGCGCGTCCTGTTTCTGCACGGCGGCCTGCAATCGGTCGTCGATCAGGAGCCAGAACCGTGCGGTTGTCCGCCTCTACCCGCAGCCACGCACGGCAATGCGTTTCCCCTGGCCGAGAGCGAGGGCCTTGCGCCGAAAGCGCATGTGCCCGTTCTGGCCGCGCCGGCAGGCGAGGGCGCGAATCTGACCACGGCCCTCAGCTACCACGGCATCGACCGCGCCATGCAGCCGGCCCGTCCTGCGGTTGCTGCTGCGGGCGCACCCGTGGCCAGCCCATCGCCATCGCCCAAGCCGCAGCGGCCCGGAAAATCGAAAAAAACGGGATTCTTCGCGCGCATCGGCCATTTCTTCCAGCGCATCTTCGGCGCGGAATCGTAACAATGGCGCGGAATCGTAACAATGGCGCGGAATCGTAACAATGGCGCGGAATCGTAACAACGGCGCGGAATCGTAACAATCTGTCGTGAAAGCCCAGCTTTGAAAGCCCAGTTTTGAAAGGGCACGACTTCAGTCGTGCCGCAACCGGTCTGGAACAAGCGGGGCTTTAGCCCCTGAGGAACGTTGATTTCGTTCAACTTACTTTCACCGCAGGCTGGTGAGTCTTCCCTCTTCTGCGCCGCCGATTTTCCGTCCGCCGGCGGCCAGTTGACCGGGCGTTGCCTTATCCCCAGGTGAATTCCATCGGCGTTTCGATCTCCGGGTGTAAACTCCGGTGCACCGGGCAGCCGCGCGCGGCCCGTTCCAGTTTTTCTCTGTCCGCTGCGCTCAGCGCATGAGGCACGTGGATGCGCACGGCCAGCCGCGCGATCCTTCTGGGCGGTGCGGCGGTCATCGATTTCTCCACCGAAGCCGTCGCCCCGGAGATGTCGAGACCAAGCGTACGGGCGGCGATGCCCATGATCGTCAACAGGCAGGAGCCGAGCGCCGTCGCCACCAGGTCCGTCGGCGAAAAGCTCTCGCCGCGGTCCTGATTGTCCACGGGAGCGTCGGTGCTGAGCTCGGCGTCCGAGGGTCCGTGGGTTGCCTTGCAGTGCAGTTCGCCTTCGTAGGCTACGCGAATGTTGACCATGAAATGTCCTCGTGAACGTGGGAATTGAACGAACGAAGCAGCGCGAAAATTGCTCGACGCCTCTGCTCTCATGGTAGCCGCCCGGCCTCCTCGTCCGCCCGCCGCAGGCAACGCCGCCATCCGCACGCACTCCCGTCCCGCGCCGTGAACTGCCTGGCTTCCCAACTGTGCTAAGGTTCCCTCGTGAAGAAGGACGGGCAAGAGAAGGCCGGGCAAGAATCCTCCCGGCGGCGGCTGCGCGGTTTGACGGCGAAGGATGGGCTGATTCGCCATCCCTTCGATCTGGAGTACGGCGTGCGCACCAGCGGGCTTGTCGCCGGCCGCGATCTCCACTCCGGCCAACGGAACGATCGCCACATCACGGCCTACTACGCCATTGCGCCCTCGGTCTTTCAGGGGATTCTGGCGCGCTGGCGCGAGCGCCATCCGGTTGCGCCGCTCGACGCCTACACCTTTCTCGATCTGGGCGCGGGGATGGGCCGGGCCCTGCTGCTGGCCGCCGGGCATCCCTTTCGCGCTGTCCTGGGCGTCGAACTGCACCCCACGCTGGCTCGTATCGCGCGTACCAATCTTGCCCGGTGGCGCGCCCTGGGTCGTGTTGAAGCGCCCACGCGCGTCTACTGCCGCGATGTCGCCGCCTTTCCGCTGCCGCCGGGCCCCTGTCTCGTCTTTCTCTTCAATCCCTTTGCCGCGCCGGTGCTGCGGCGGCTTTTGCGCAACTGGAAAAGCGGTCTCGCCGGCCAGGCCGGGCCGGTCGATCTTCTCTACGTCAACGACGAACAAGCCGGGGTGCTGGCCGGCGAACCCGGCTTCGAGCGCCTTTTTCGCGGCAAGATTCTCCGCTCGCGCGCCGACGCCGCGGCCGATCGCGCCATCCTCACGCAGCAGCCCGGCGCCGAGTACGCAGCGCCCCCGTGGGAGGATTGCTCGATCTACCGATGGAGCGGCAACCAGGAACGAAAAGCTTCAAGATGACGTGGCCGGAAATTCCGGTGGCGGCGGCGAGTGCGCCAGCGGAGCAGCCGGCGGGGAAGCCGCGAACGGCAGGTAGGTAAGCGTTTTCCGCCTTGTCAAACCAACCGCCCGCGCAGTACGATGACTGCGTCATGAAAACGCTCTCTCTCGCCACCTTCCTGATGGTTCTTGCCTTGTCCGCCGCTCCGGCCCTGACCGCGCAGACGCCCTCCTTCACCGTCGAAGCCGACCATCCCATCGCCAAAGTCAGCCCCTCGCTCTACGGATTGATGACCGAGGAGATCAACCACTCCTACGACGGCGGCATTTACGGCGAACTGATCCTCGACCGCACCCCCGGCGACAGTTGGGACGCGCTCAACTCCTGGCCCATGGTTGCGCGCGGCAACTCCGCGGCGAAGGTCTCGATCGACGGCGCTACCGCCCCCGGCGCGGCGCTCAAGCGCAGCCTCCGCGTCGCCGTCACCGCCGCCGCTGCCGATGCGCCGGCCGGTGTCGAGAATGGCGGCTACTGGGGCATTCCCGTCCGTCCGAAGACGATCTACACCGGCTCGTTCTACGCCAAAACCGACGTTCCCGGCCTGGCCGTCACCGTGACGCTCGAAAACGATCAGACGGGCGCGGTCGCGGCAAAGACCGTCGTTACTGGCCTCACCCGCGAATGGAAGCAGTACACGTACACGCTGCGCACTGGCGACGCGCCTGTCTCCGAGAAGTATCACCTGCTGCTGACCATCACGCAGCCCGCCACGGTCTGGTTCGATCTGGTCTCGCTCTTTCCGCCTACCTACCATGGACGGCCCGAGGGCGACCGCATCGACCTGATGAATCTGCTCGCCGCCATGCACCCGAAGTTTCTGCGCCTGCCCGGCGGCAACTATCTTGAAGGCGATCACATCGCCGACCGCTTCGACTGGGAAAAGACCATCGGTCCCTGGGTTGATCGCCCTACGCACCAGGGCCCCTGGAGCTATCGCTCCTCGGACGGCATGGGCCTGCTCGAATTTCTGGACTGGTGCGAAGATTTGAAGATGGAGCCTGTGCTGGCCGTCTATGCGGGCTATTCGCTGCACGGCGAGCACGTTGATCCCGGCCCGGCCCTTGCGCCGTATGTGCAGGATGCGCTCGACGAGATCGAATACGTCACCGGCGACACAACGACAAAATGGGGCGCCGAACGCGCGAAAGATGGCCATCCGGCTCCATTCCCACTGCACTACGTCGAGGTTGGCAACGAGGATTTCTTCGACCGCTCCCACTCCTACGATGGCCGCTTCGCGCAGTTCGACCGCGCCATCAAGCAGCGCTACCCGAATCTCCAGATCATCGCCACCACGCCGGTCAAAGGCGTTACGCCCGACGTGATCGACGAGCACTATTACATGTCGGCCGAGGAGTCCTTCGCCCAGGCGCATCACTACGACAAGACCGATCGCACGGGCCCGAAGATCTTCGTCGGCGAGTGGGCCACGCGCGAAGGCTCGCCCACGCCCGATCTTGAAGCCGCGCTCGGCGACGCCGCCTGGCTCACCGGCCTCGAACGCAACAGCGACATCGTCGTGATGGCCAGCTATGCGCCTCTGTTCGTCAACGTCAATCCCGGCGCCATGCAGTGGGCACCCGACCTGATCGGCTACGACGCGCTCGCAAGCTACGGCTCGCCCAGCTACTGGACGCAGGTTCTCTTCGCCACGCACCTTGGCACGGAAGTCGTCGCCAGCACGCTGGCCAGCGCGCCGGAGCGGGTCTTCGCCTCGGTCACGCGCGACGCGGCAAAGCACAAGCTCTTCGTCAAGGTGGTCAACGCCAACTCGACCGCGCAGCCCCTCGCCATCGCGCTCACGGGCGTCGCCAAACTCGCGCCCGAGGCCACGCTGACCACGCTGAGCGGCAAAACCCCCAACGCAACCAACAGCCTTGCCCATCCCGACGCCGTCGTCCCGACGGAGCGCAAAATCCCCGTTGCCGGGCCGAAATTCACCCTGACCTTTGCGCCGTACTCGGTGAATGTTCTGGAGCTGCACGACTAAACGGCTGCGATCCGGAGCGCTGCCGCAGACGCGCTGCAGGAAAGCCATTCCCTGGGTTTCAAGGCGGATACCCAGGGAATGCGCCGCGGCCTGGGCATGGTCCTGTCTGTACATGCGAAATCTCCATGCGGCGGCCCTGTGGAAAGCCGAAAAGAGGCTTGACACCGGTGGGATCGCAAGAATCTACTGAGGGGGTTCAAAGAAAGGATTCCTGCCGGAATTTTCTTGCGGGAATCGATTGTCTACAGAACATGCCGGCCGAAGGGCGAGGCCGCTCCTCCGTTTTCCTGCCGCCGTCTCATGACGGCGAAGGGCGCACGGCGAGAGCGGCTGTTTTGCACCTGCTCAAGCGGCCGGCCCGCAGGAATCGATCGGGACCATGCACGTCGAGAGCGGCCGGCGGGATGCCGCGCCGGAGCTGGCGGAAAAGTTGAATCGACCGCGGAAACAGAGGGCCATGAAACAGAGGGCCATGTTTTGGAGGGGCGCAATGAAGAACGCTGCAAACGACGGCGCGACGGTGACGCGCGAGAAACCGCAGGCGCATCGAGCCACGAGCCTGAAACAGCTTGCCGAGCACCTGGGGCTCAACCCGGCGACGGTTTCCGTCGTCTTGAACGACGTGCCGGGACGTTCGATTCCGCAGGCAACGCGCGACCGCATCAAGGCCGCCGCCATGGCGATGAACTACCGGCCGAATCTGCTGGCGCGATCCCTGCGCAACCGGCAAACGTTGACGATCGGCATCCTGGTGCCGAAACTCGGCGTGGGCTATCACACGCAGGTGATGAGCGGCATCGGCGACCAGTTGATGCAGGCGGGGTATTTCTACTTCACGGCGCACCACCAGCACAAGCCGAATCTGATTGAAGACTACACGCACATGCTGATCGGCCGCGGCGTGCAGGGCATCATTGCCATCGACACCCGGCTGGAACATCCGCTCTCCATTCCCGTGGCCGCCGTGGCTGGACACCAGAACATCGAGGGCGTGACGAACATTCGGCTCGATCATAGGCTCGCCGCCGAACAGGCGCTGGGCCATCTTCATGCACTGGGCCATCGCAAGATCGCCTTCATGCGCGGCCAGCCCTTCAGTTCGGACTCGGACGATCGCTGGAAGAGCCTCTGCGCCGTCGCCGCGCGGCTGGGCATCGAGATCAAGCCGGAACTTGTGGCGCATCTGGACCGCGACATGATCTCACCGGAACTCGGCTACCCGGTGGTGCAGCAGTTGATGGCGGCAAAGACGCCCTTCACCGCGCTCGTCGCCTTCAACGATATTTCCGCGATTGGAGCCATGCGCGCGCTCAACGATTTCCATCTGCGCGTGCCGGAGGATGTTTCCGTCCTCGGTTTTGACGACATCCAGGCCGCGCGATGCGCCACGCCGCACCTTACGACCATCAACCAGCCGCTCGAGGAGATGGGGCGCGTCGCCACCCAGAGTCTGTTGAACCGGATTCACAACGCCGCTCCGCTTCACGCGGAGATCAAGATCGAGCCGAAACTCGTGGTGCGCGAATCCACGGGCCCTGTCAAAAACTGACGCGACAACGCAACGGTTGCGGCGGCGCGCTCCCGGATCAGCCGGCGTGCGAACACTCTTCGGCTGGGATCGCCACCTGCTCGACGATTTCCAGGCCGAAGCCCTGCAACGCCGGAATGTGCATGGACGTGTTCGAGAGCAAGCGGATGCGCTGAATGCCAAGATCGGATAAAATCTGTCCGCCCAGGCCGATGGCGCGCAGAATGCGGCCGCTGCGGGCCTGTGCGCCTTCACGGGCGCGCAGTTCCTGGTGCAAAACGATGCGGCCGGTCTCTGCCGCGACGCTGACGGCCGTCAGGGCCGTGCCTTCGGCGTCGAAGGCGGCCGCTTTTGTCGCCACCGGAGCCGGGTCGATCTCGAAGCCGCGCGAGGTGTTGTGCAGGTAGAGGATGACGCCGCAGCCGGCCTCGGCAATCAGGCGCATGGACTGGTCGAGGGTCTCGCGGCAGCGGCAATCGGCGGCAAAAACGTCGCCGGCCGTGCAGCGCGTATGCACGCGGACAAGCACGGGATGCGGGCAGCAGGCGCGGGGATCGGCAACCGTGCAATCGCCCGTCTGGCAGGGCGCGGGGCTGGGGAACGGTCCGGCGTGAAAGGCCGGGCAGCCGGGGCAGAGATCGCCGCGCACCAGCGCCAGGTGGCTCTCGCCGCCGTTCACCTCGCTCTCGTAGGCGATCATGCGGAACGGGCCATGGTGCGTCTCAAGAATCGTCTCGCCGGCGCGGACGATATACCGCTCGTGGCGCAGCCGGTAGCGAATCAGCTCGGCCACAGTGAGAATTTTCAGATGGTGTTCGCGACAGAAAGGGACGAGGTCCGGAATGCGGGCCATCGTGCCGTCGTCCTTCATGATCTCGCAGATGACGCCGGAGGGATTGAGGCCGGCCATGCGGGCCAGATCGACCGAAGCCTCGGTCTGCCCGGCGCGCACCAGCACGCCGCCGCGACGGGCGCGCAACGGGAAGACGTGGCCGGGGCGGGCCAGATCGGCGGCCGTCGAACGCCGATCGATGGCCGTGCGAATGGTGTGCGCGCGATCGGCGGCCGAGATGCCCGTCGTCACGCCCTCGCGGGCCTCGATCGACTCGGTAAAGGCCGTGCCGAAGCGCGAGGTGTTCTGCTGGGTCATCGGCGGCAGGCGCAGAGAGTCGGCGCGTTCCTCGGTCAGCGTGAGGCAGATGAGGCCGCGGCCGAAGCGGGCCATGAAGTTGATGGCCTCGGGCGTAACGTGTTCGGCGGCCAGCGTCAGGTCACCCTCGTTTTCGCGATCTTCATCGTCAACAACCACGACCATGCGGCCGGCGCGAATCTCGTCGAGAGCGCCGGGAACGTCGGTAAACGGAGGTTCGGGAGTGCGCGGAGAATTGGACATCGGACTGCGACTATTTTCGCCGTTCTACGCCGTGGCTGGCAATGCGAGCCACGGCTGACCGCGCAGGGCCATCGCGCCACGTGCATCATGCCGTCGATGATCAAAGGATGGGAGAGGCACGGTTTCAGCGGCCAGAGAAGCCGTGATCCTTCTCATCCATGCGGCCGTTCATGGGCAATTGCGCGTGCCTCGCGGGCGCGCTTATTGGCCGGGGAGTGGTTGCGGATCGAGGCTGGCGATCTGCTCATAAGTCTCGCGCAGATACTTGTACGGATTGACGGGGACGTTATGCACGCGGACCTCATAGTGAACATGCGGTCCCGTGGCCCGGCCCGACTGGCCCACGTAGCCGATCACCTGGCCGCACGTCACATGCTGGCCCGGAACCACCGCGATGGAGGAAAGATGCGCATACAGCGTGACCACGTCGTGACCGTGGTTGAGCACCACCTGCCGCCCGTAGCCGGCGCCCATCTGCGCTCCGGTCACCATCCCGTCGGCCGCAGCGCGCACCGGCGTGCCGTAAGGAGCATCGATATCGACGCCGGTATGGAAGGCGCCTTCGCCGTTGATCGGATCCTCGCGCTCGCCGAAGCTCGACGCGATGCGGCCCTCGACCGGCCACAACGAGGGCGCGTCGGCCAACTCCGTCCAGTCGCCGGTGAAGTTCGCCGTCAGCCCGTTTTCGAGCGCCCGCGAAACCGCGCCCGAGAGCGCTTCGTTGCGCAGCGCGTAAAAGGCGTCGATGGTGCTCGTGTATTGCTGCGGGCTCAAACCGTCGGACGGGCTCTGGCTGGAAGGCGCCGCCTCGTTCGCCGTCCGGTTGGTCTGCATTCCCGAATTGGCCGCGTCGAGCCGGTTCTGGCGCAGTCCGTAAAGGGCGCTCACTTCATTGGCCAGCGCGCCCAGCGAGGCCACCTGCACGCTGCGCGTTTGCGCAATCTGCTCCATGCGCTGGTAATTCTGGCGCAGCGTCTCCCGCTCGGCGCGCACCTGATTGTAGCTCTCGGTCTTGAGCAGCATGCGCGTGTATGAGCCGGCCAAGCCCACAATCGTGAAGGCGCCTACGATGGCCGCCGCGAGAAATCCGTAGGCATACCTCAGCGGGACGGGAATCTTCCGCAGATGACCATCGTGATCCCGTGCGACGAAAAGGATGTAGTAGCGTTTGCGTAACATTGCGCCTCTGATCCCCGGCGGCCCGCCAGCCACAGTCTTTTCCGGTGCGGGGGAGAATCGCGCACAAGCATCGCTGCCCGTGCAGTACGCCAGCAGCCACAATGGGCGATGCGAGAACGTCCTCTAAGGGTAGCAGCCGTGTTGCCGCAGGTCAATCGAAAAACGATACGGAATGCCGCCAGAAGCCGTGCGGCTGATGCGGATCGGAACAAGTCCCAGCCTGTTTCGGAACGGCGGCGGTGGGCTCACCCGCCTCGTTTCATGCGACTTTTTGCGCGGGGGAAATGGCTTATTTTCGCCTTTTGTTTCCCTATCATAGATTGCCTTGCCTGTCGAGTGGGGGGAATTGAATTCGTTAACCCTGCATTTTGTGTTTCGATGCTTCACCTCATCTATATGTAGATATTTTGACGGACCAACCTGATTTCTTTCCGTTTCTGGCGATTTTTTGCTTGGCGGCAGGAAGGAACAGGGGTACTATTGACCCTGAAGTGGTAGATTATGGAGTTGAGTGGAGTGAATTGGAGCCGCTCAACCAACTTCCACTGCAAGTCTACTCCGTTTTCCGGTTTGGATCCGGAATTCCGGCGGCGAAAGCGGCCGGGGCGCCAGACTGGCTAACCCGGAAGGGGCGGAGTGGAGCGGGAATCGAGATGCGGCGCAAGCCGGCCGCAGAGACAGTGAGGCGAAGAGATGTTTCGCGGCAACCATCCGGCGAAGGTCGATGAGAAGGGACGGCTCAAGCTCCCGGCTGCTTTCAAGCAGCTTCTGGACGCGCAGCACGTGACCCAGTTCTACATCACCTCGGTGGACGGCAAGAGCGCGGAGATCTGGCCGCTGCCAGAGTGGGAGCGGCAGGAGGCGCAACTGGCCGAGTCGAGCACGCTGGACGAGGCCGTGGCCAAGTATTTGAACCTGACCAGCTACTACGGTCAGCAGGTGGAGACGGACAGCCAGTCGCGGGTGCTTTTGCCGCAGCTTTTGCGCACGGCGGCCAAGCTCGACGCCGAGGTGGCCGTGATGGGCAAGATCAACCACCTGGAAGTGCATAATCTTGCGTTCTTCGAGGAGGCGCTGCCGGCTCAGGCGCTGACGGCGGACGATCGCAAGGCGGTGGCGGCGTTGCTGAGCCGCAGAAGCGGTGTTTAGTCCATCAGGGGGACGCGCATGACCGGGCCCAAAGCACGGCATGTGCCGGTTCTTTTCAATGAAGCGCTGGAACTGCTTCGCGTGCGGCCCGAGGGGACGTATGTGGATTGCACGCTGGGGCTGGGCGGACATGCCGAGGGCATTGTGCGGCGGCTGGGGCCGCAGGGACGGCTGATCGGATTCGATCGCGATCCCGAGGCAATGGAGTTGGCCAAGGCGCGGCTCATCAAGGCCGCCGGGGAGATGGGCGAGCAAGCGCCGCAGTTGACCTTCGTCGGCGAGGCCTTTGGGCGAATCGCCGCGTACGTCGAGCCGGCGTCGGCCGATGGCATTCTGGCCGATTTTGGCGTGAGCAGTTTGCAGTTCGACGAGGCGCGCAGAGGATTCAGTTTTCAGGCGGACGGGCCGCTCGACATGCGCATGGATACGCGCAGCGGGCCGACCGCCGGACAGGTGGTGAATGAGACAGACGAGCGCGAGCTTGCCAATCTCATTTACGAATACGGTGAGGAAAGGGGGTCGCGGACAATCGCCAGAGCCATTGTGCGAGGGCGGCCGATTACGAGCACGGGGCAGTTGGCCCGGATCGTGGCATCGGCCGTCCCGCCAATGAAACACATACACCCGGCAACGCGGACGTTTCAGGCGCTGCGCATCTTCGTCAATCGGGAATTAGAAGAAATCCGGGCTTTGTTCGAGGCCGCACCCCAGTTGCTCAAGCCCTCCGGACGGCTCGTGGTCCTCAGCTTTCACAGTCTCGAAGATCGCATTGCGAAGGACAGCATCCGGGAGATGGCCCGGCAGGGAATCTGCAAGATCTTGACGAAGAAGCCGGTTGGAGCCGGCGAGGAAGAAACGGAGCGCAACCCGCGGGCGCGCAGCGTGAAGATGCGGGCGGCGGAAAGACTAGGGACGAAGGGACCGAGGGATTAGAAACTCAGGGAATCATTCCTGCCCGGCGAAGGAGAGCACGATGGCGGCAATGGCAGCAACGTATTTCGAGTCGGGCCGCGGCTGGGAAGCGCGCGTCGCCGAGCACAACGCGGCGTTGATGGCGCGGCAGACCGAGCGCCGCCGCCGCGTGCGCACGCCGGAGTACTTCGTGGCGCGGCGTCTGGACAACTCGCGCCTGGTGCGGACGCCCGACCCGGTGCGGGCGCGCGAGATGCGCGTTTTTTCGGCGGCCGTCGCCGTCCTGTTTTCGCTCATCATGATCTACGGCCTGCAACACTTCTCGGCCATTGAAACCAGCTATCGCGTGGAGAGCGAGAAGCATGCCCTCGAACAGTTGCGCGAGGAGAACCGTCAGCTTCGGCTGTCGGAGGCCGAACTGACGCAGCCCGGCCGCATTGACCAGATGGTGCGTCCGCTCGGGCTGTCCGCGCCCACGCCGGGTCAGGTGGTCTATCCCGCTGCACCGACCGATGCGGGCGCGCCGGTGCTGGCGCAGGTGGTTGCGCCGGCAGCCGTCGTGCAGTAACGAGCCCATTGGCGGCAGGCCATCGGTTTGCGATTGCTGCGGCCGACGATGGAAGGCTTCAGGACGAACGCGCACAACGAAACCGATGGCTGAGAGCTGAGAGCATCATCGACCATGCCGCCTCCCGCCCAACCCCTCGGCAGCCGCGCGCAGACCACGCGGGCCATGCCGCTCAAGCGGTCGCGTTTCTGGATCGTCTGCCTGTTTTTTTTCGTGTGGGCCTGCGTCATCGCGGGCCGTCTCATCTGGCTGCAAGCCGTCGAGCACCGCGCCTACGTGGAGCGGGCCGCGCGGCAGCAGCGGCGCACCTTCGAGGTGGCGCCGCGCCGCGGCATTCTCTACGACCGGAATCTGCGCCCGCTGGCAATGACCGTGCTTGTCGATTCGATCTACGCCGACCCAAGCCAGATCGCCGACAAGCGGGCCGCGGCGCACGCGCTTGCCGCAATCGTGCATACCGATTCTGACGATGCGTTCACGACGGAAGGGCGGATCCTCGACCGGCTGAACGCCGGACGGAACTTCGCCTGGATCGCGCGCCGCGTTCCGGAAGCGGTTTCCACGGCCGTCAAGGCGCTCAACATGAAGGGCGTCTACTTGCAGAAGGAGTTCAAGCGGTTTTATCCCGGCGACGATCTGGCCGCGCAGGTGCTCGGCTATGTGGGCGTGGACGACGACGGGCTGGGCGGCCTCGAGGAAAAATTCGACAGCGAGCTGCACGGCCGGCCGGGGTTGATCGATACGGCGCTGGATGCGCGCCGCAAGGTGCTCGGCTCGACCGAGCGCGAGCCGGCGCCCGGTCAGAACCTGGTGCTGACGATCGACCAGAACATTCAGTTCATGGCCGAGCGCGCGCTTGACGACGCCATGGACAAGACGAAGGCCCTCAGCGGAACGGTGGTGGTGCAGGATGTGCATACCGGCCAGGTTCTCGCGCTCGCCGTGCGGCCCACCTTCGATCCCAACCAGTTTCGCCACGCGACGCCCGATCTGCTGCGCGATCGCGCGGTGAGCGATGTCTACGAGCCGGGCTCGACCTTCAAGCTGGTCACCTATTCGGCGGCCATGGATGCGCAGGTGGCCTCGCCCGACGACACCGTCGATTGCCAGGGCGGAGCGATCGTGCTCGCCGGCCGCACGATTCACGACGACAAGAGCGATCGCGGCATGGGCAAGGTTACGGTGGCCACGGCGCTGGCCCGTTCGAGCGATGTGGGCGTCATCAAGCTGGCGCTCAAGCTGGGACCGGACCGGCTCTACAACTACATTCGCGCCTTCGGTTTTGGCCAGCGTTCGGGCATCGAGCTGCCCGGCGAGACGCGCGGCCTCTTGCGGCCGGTCAAGGACTGGCAGCCGGCCTCGATCGGCTATGTCGCCATCGGGCAGGAAGAAGCGGTCACGCCCATTCAACTGGTCACGATGGTTTCGACCATCGCCAACGGCGGCGTTTACCTGCCGCCGCATGTTTTGATGGCGAATCCACTGCCGGCAGCGGCGAACCTCGCCCAAAAGTCCGCCCTGCCGCAGGCGGCGCCGGTCCGGCCCGACGAGGAGCTGCCGAATCCGCTTCCGCCCGGCGCGCATCGCGTGATTTCGACCATGGCCGCGGCCGAGATGCGCAAAATGATGGAGGGCGTGGTGCTCTACGGCACGGGCAAAAGCGCGCAACTCGATGGTTATTCCTCGGCCGGCAAAACAGGAACGGCGCAAAAGATCGATCCCGCCACGCACACCTACTCGAAGAGTCTGCACATCGCCTCGTTTGCGGGCTTTGCGCCGGTCAACGATCCGGCGATCGCCGTGGCCGTGGTCATCGATTCGCCGCAGGGATCGTACTACGGCGCGGCCATCTCCGCGCCGGTCTTCGCTGCGGTGGCCCAGCAGGTTCTGGAGTATCTCGGCGTGCCGCATGACATCGAAGTGCGCCCCGAGAGCCGCGCCGCGCAGAATGCGCCTTCGATGGACGAGGACGATACGACGGCGCAGGACGAGGACATGCAGGCGCTCTACGCGGCGGCCAACGAGCTGCCGAGCGACGACCCGCTGCATCCCGTGGCGGCGCCGCCGGCTGCTGCTGGCGCGCCGCCGGCAAAACCCTCCGCCGCGCAGAACGTCGCCGCTCCCAGCGGCGCGGCGGCTCCGCCCAAAGCGCAGCCAACGCAGTCTGCGGAGCAACCGGCGAATCGCGTCGTTGTCTCCGAAGCGGGCAAGGTGCGTGTGCCATCGCTCGTGGGGCTTTCGTTGCGTCAGGCTGTTGAAGTGGCCGGCGGCGCGGGGTTTGATGTCAGCTTCTACGGCGACGGCATCGTGCGCCAGCAGGCGCCAGCGCCCGGCGCGATGGTCCCGCCCGGAACGAAGATCGTTGCGCGCTGCGCGCGGTGAATGGGGAGTGCGGCCGTCCGCAGAGGATCTTTTGCGATCCATTCGTGCCTGTGTTTTGGGAGATCGTGCGCCCAGCACAGGTCATTTTCATGGCATTTTTTTGACGATTGATCCGCCCCAAAAGACATACAACAGTGTTCCACCTCCAAACCGCGCACGATGCGGTTTGGACCGGATCGTGCGCAGCATCGCTTTGGGCCGGATCAGTAAAACATCTCTTTTTCGCCACGCGCGGATGGAGATGCGCATTCTGCACCCCGTTTATGGATACTGCTCAATGGCGATCGGCACGGTGGCTGTATTGCCTGAGGCGGCAAGCCCGGCCAGATTGGTTTCCACGCCAGGCAGCGAGATGGGTTTGAAGAGGACCGAACCGTCGAGGGCGGAGGTGGCCGTGGCGCTTTCGGCGGCCAGCAGCGCGCCCAGCTTGCAGGCGACATGCGGCGAGCAGGGTGGAGTCCATGCGTAGAGCGCCTGGTAGAGCGCGACTGTGCCGCCAGCCATGGGATTGCCGTCCATGTCATAGAGGCGCAGGACGATCTGGCTGGGTGTGGCCGAGGCGGCCAGACTCTGGCTTGTGCCAGAGACTGGAATCAAGGTTGCGTACTCGGGCCGCGCGCCGAACGCGGTGAAGGTGACGCACTGGCTGGTTCCGTTCAGGCAGGCCTGGATGGTCGCTGTCTGCCCTTCGGCGAGTGGCCCGACAGTGAGCGACTGGGCGGCGAGGCCCGAAGCGTTTGTCGTGACCGAGGCCGGACTGGGCAGCGCGATTCCCGGGGTGGAATTTTGCCAGGTTACGGTCTGGCCGCTGGCTGGCGCGCCGTTGTTGAGCACGAGCGCCTCGACGGTCCAGGTGAGGGCGGCTCCGGCGGCGAGCGAAAGCTGCGCGGTCAGCGCGGAGAGCACGGGCGGCGCGCCGCCGGCGAACTGCGCTTCAACACTCGCCCCGTTGGTCAGCGAGGCGGTGATGATCGACCAGGCGCCGTCAACTGCGGTCACACTCATCGTGGCCAGGCCGTCGCCCGAGGCGATGACCGAACAGACGGCCAACCCGCAGCCGAGCTTGGCCGTGCCGCTGGTAACCGTGTAAACGACGGTGACGCCGCCGGCGGGCGCGAGGTTGGAGCCGAGCGCAGTGACGCTGAAGGGCAGCGGCTCGCCAAGCGGCACCGTGTTGGCCGGGGCGGTGTCGATCTTGAGCGCGTCGCCCGTGCCCGAGTCGTAGCTGACGCCGCTGGGAATCCGCGCCAGCGCGTAAAAATTGGGTTCATCGTCAACCTCGACATCGACCGAGCCGGTGACGCCCAAGGCCGCCGGGGGGACAATGGCCGTGATCTGATTGGGAGAAATGCTGGTGATCGTGGCCGGCTGCCCGCCGACAAGAACCGAATCGGCCAGCCGGAAGCCCATCCCCTCAATCGTGATCGGCCCGCCCGAAGCCGGCAGCCGCGTGGGCGTCACCGTGTCGGCGTAGAGCACCCAGCCGTTGTAGGCGTAGTCGGGCCGCCCGTCGCCACGCAGGTCCGCAACGCCCAGACGAACGATGTCGTCGCCGTTGGTGGCGACTTGCAGCCAGGTTTCGCCCGTGGCGTTGCCGTTCAGACCGGGAGCAGCGCCCACCGGCGATGCGCTGACCGGGGCGAAGGCGTCCCAGACGCCGAGGGTTGGCAGCGCTTTGGTCTCCGTGGGCGTTCCTGTTTCGTCGAGCGCCTGCGTGACTACAGTGAAGATGCGGTTGCCGCGCACGGGAAAGAGAAACCAGTCGCTCTGGCCCACCTGGCTCAAACGCCCGCTCCACAGGCCGCTCGTGGGCATTTGCCTGGGCTGCGTCTCGGCGCCGAGGGCGTCGTTCGAGCCGCCGATCGCCGAATCCGCCGCCGTCACGGTAAGCGTCTGCGAGACGCCCGCCGTGAGATTGGCGAGCGCGATTGCGTTGAGCGTGCCCGAGGGGGTGGGCTGGCCCTGAAAGTATGGGCCCACCGCGTTTTCAAGGATGTCCAGCGGATTGATGGCCTCGAAGGTCATTTGATAGTTGGCCGTGGTGACGCCGGGCGGCAGCGGAATCCCGCTCAGATCGAAGGCGCCCTGCAAGGAGGGGTCGAGCGATCCCCAGTTGCTCAGGGGATTGCCGCTGGCATCGTTCCAACCGGTGATGGGATTGCCGTGATTGCCGCGATACAGCGCCCCGCTGACCGCCGTGACCGTATATTGATAGAGCGGATTGCCGCTCGCGTCGAGCGGGCGCGCGACGACGTTGACGCCCTGCATGCCGTAGCCGGTGCGGAAACTGATTGTTCCCTGAATCGAGAGGGTGTTCGCCGCCGTGATCTCTTTGCCGGGGAAGTTCGCCAGGTTCGCCGTAGTGATGGGATAGAGACGGTTGAGCGCGGCCATGTCGTCGTAGCGCAGAACGGTGGGATCGGGAATGCAGGCGCCACCCGTGGGGCCGCAGGCTCCGAGATCG
>JAJYFB010000036.1 GCA_021785495.1 Acidobacteriota bacterium
CGTGGCCCACACGTCCACCAGCCGATGCAGAGCGTCTTCGCGCTGCTGCAAGCCCTGCTCGTAGCGCACCGAGCCGGGCTTTGCACCCTCGGCGCCGCGATAGCGCTGGCGCTGATAGCGAATCACCGGCTCGACGGCCGAAAGCAGCTTCGAGGCGGTCATCAACCCGACCGGAACGCGCGTGCGCCGGAAGACGGCCTCGATCACCTCGCTGTGATTGAAGTTGGGCACGATCACGCCGTCCTTGACGGTGTAGCCGCCGATGATGCGGCTGGCCGGAACGCGCAGGTTGAAGACCGGATCGCCGGTCGAAGAGAGCTGATGCACAAGTTTTTTCGTAGCCGTGCCGCGATCGTAAACGCCCGGATCGGTTTCTTCGAGGATGACCACGCAACTGCCCTTGATGCGCGCATCGTCGGTGTTGACAGCCGCGGTGACAAAGTTGGCGAAGGCGATTCCAGTGATGAAGCGGCCGCGCTTGTCCACTTCGAGCAGCGGCTCCTCACCCTCCTTCCACTCGGCGACGCGCAGCTTGCCGCTCAACATGCCGGCGTCGACGCCGACGTAGGGAATCGGCTCGGTCAGGGCGAAGGCTCCGCGCCACGGCTTGCGGTCTTCACCGGGCTGCGGCGGCGCGGAGAGCGTCTTATAGCGCGTCACCTGTTCCTGCGTGCCGCGCTCGTGGATCGGCGAGAGCGCCAGGAAACCGGCCAAACTGGCCGTGGCCGCGCCGCCATCCACCCAGGCCAGCTCAAAGGCCGCCAGCCCCAGCGCGAGGTTCTTGGGTCCGGCGATGAATCCGCCCTCTTCCGGCTCCATGAAAGCTGCCGTAATGCCGGCCCGGTCGAAGGCGTCGAGCATCTCGTCCTTGGCCGGGGTCCACTCGTGCGTGTTGCGCTCGCCGGCCGCTACCAGCCGGGCCACCACGCCGCGGGCCACGCCGCGCGAGGATTGCACAAGCATTTGCAGGTCGAACCGGTCGGCGTAGCGCCACAAAATCTGGCGTACGGCATCGCCGGGAAGAGTCAGCATCGTCTTCATTTCAGGAATTGCAACTGTGCCCATCGAGGTCTCCTCAAGCAAGCAACCATTCTCTTCGAGAGAACATCGAGCGGCATGTGACACGCATCACGAAAAGCGGCAGCCTTTGCGTCTCTTGCAAAAGGCAAAGAAGTCAAGATTCGACCTTCTTCAGGCAGGGCCAATACGCTTGCCCTGCGCCCGAATGAATGATGCGATGAAGGATGCGCGCGCGCAATGGAACTGGAAGGATTCACTTCTGCGCCACGCCCTTTCCTGATCCAACGATGCCGCGGCAGAACCACACTGGCCGATGTTCCGTAGGGTCAACCGCCCTCTGCCGAGACCCCCGTCCCCACGCGCTGGCCGCCTGGCGCGTGAGCTGCCAGCGCGTGCGCCCTCAGAGCCCCGTCATCGTCAAAGCCTCGACCGCATTGGCGGCCACGCGCATCAGTTTTCGGTTGCGCTCCTTGAGAAAGCCGCAATCCACGGCCGATTCCAGAAAGGTCAGCAGGCCGTCCCAATAGTTGGCAGTATTGACGAGCACAATAGGCTTGCCGTGCAGACCGAGTTGCGCCCAGGTGACGGCTTCGAACAACTCGTCGAGCGTTCCATAGCCGCCGGGCAGCACGAGAATCGCGTCGCACAGTGCGTGCATGCGAGCCTTGCGCTCGTGCATGGTGGGAACCAGTTCGAGCACGCTGAGGCCCGCGTGCGCAATCTCGTGGGCGGCGAGAGCCTCCGGCAGCACGCCGATCACCTCGGCCTGCTGGGCAAGCGCCGCGTCGGCCAGAACGCCCATCAGGCCGCAGTTCGCTCCGCCGTACACCAGCCCCAATCCAGCCTTGCCCAAGGCCTCGCCCAGAGCCGCGGCTTCGGCGCGGAAGCGCGGGTCGGTCCCGAACGCCGATCCGCAAAAAACAGTCAGACGGCGCGGGGATTTCGTCCATTTCCTCATCGCACTCAGAATAGCAGCGCGGGGCGAACGAACCGCCTCGCACCTTCGCCTCGCCGTAGCACACGAATCGCGAGGGAAACGACGCGCCTCTGACGACGATCGGCCTCCGCTCACGCCGCGCAAACAACCGCGCAGCCCGGCGTTCGCTCCGTCTGCAAAAACGCTAGGGGCGACAGGCGCTGGATCCGCGCGGTCCGCTTGCTTCGCTACTTCCTTTCGAGGCCGCGAAATTGGAGCATGGGCTCGATGGATGGCTTGCCGCCGAGCCATGCTTCGTACATCTTTTCGAGGTCTTCAGTGTTGCCGCGCGAGAGCACCATCCGCCGGAAGCGGTCGCCGTTGGCGCGCGTCATGCCGCCGTGGTCGAGAAACCACTGGAAGGCGTTGTCGTCGAGCATCTCGCTCCACGAGTAGGCGTAGTAACCGGCCGCGTAGCCGTTCGACCAAATGTGCAGAAAATAACTGGAACGGTAGCGCGGAGGCACGGAACTCAGGTCGAGATGCGTGCGCCGCAGCGCTTCGGTCTGAAAGGCGTCGGGATTCTGAAGCGGGGCCGAGGCCGGCAGCATGTGCCAGGCGAGATCGAGTTCGGAGGCCGAAAGAAGCTCCGTGAAGTCGTAGCCCTCGTTGAAAGTCTTCGATTGATCGAGCTTGGCCTTGAGTTCGGCTGGCATGGGCGCGCCCGTTTTGTAATGGTGTGCGTAATGATTGAAGACCGCTGGATAGCTGGCCCAGTGTTCATTGAACTGCGAGGGGAATTCGACAAAATCGCGCGGCACGGCCGTGCCTGAAAGGCTGGGATAGACGGTATTGGCGAACATGCCGTGCAGCGCGTGACCGAACTCGTGAAACATCGTGGTCACGTCGTCGAAGCTGAGCAGCGCGGGCTGACCCGGCGCGGGCTTCTCGAAATTGGCCACGTTATAGACCACGGGCAACTGGTGGAGTAGCTTGGACTGGTTGACGAGCACGTCCATCCAGGCGCCGCCGTTCTTGTTGTCGCGCTTGAAGTAATCGCAGTACCACAGCGCCAGCGGTTTCGCGTCGGCGTCGTAGACCTCGAAGACGCGCACGTCCTTCTGGTAGACGGAAATGTCCTTGCGCTCCTTGAAGGTAAGGCCGTAAAGCTGGTGCGCGGCGTAGAAGACGCCGTTTTCGAGCACGTTGTTCAACTCGAAATAGGGCCGGACCGCGGACTCATCCAGATCGTACTTCGCCTTGCGCACCTGCTCGGCGTAGAACTCCCAGTCCCATGGCTCCAGCGTGAAACCGCCGTGCTGCTTGTCGATGAGAGCCTGAATCCCCTTGCCTTCGGCCGTGGCGCGGGCGGTCGAGGCCGGAACCATGGCGTCGAGAAACTGCTTGGCGGCCTCGGGCGTCTTGGCCATCTGGTCGGTCAGATTCCAGGCGGCGTAGTTTGGATAGCCCAGCAGCCTGGCCTTGTCGGCGCGCAACTGGGCCAGGCGGGCGATGATCGCGCGGGTGTCGTTGGCGTCGCCGCGCTCGGCGCGGTTCCACGCGTTCTCGAAGACCGCCTGGCGCGTAGCGCGATCGGTGAGCGAGGCCAGCACCGGCTGCTGCGTGGTGTTTTGCAGTGGAATCAGCCAGCCCTTCTGGCTGCGGCCCTTGGCCGCCAACGCAGCGGCATCCAGTTGGGCTTGGCTCAAGCCGGCGAGCGCCTTCGCATCGGTGGTGAAGTACGCGCCCGCCTTGGCCGCGGCCAGCAGCTTGTTCGTAAAGTCGTTTTCGAGCGACGCCTCTTCCTGATTGAGCTTCTGCAGTCGGGCCTTGTCGGCGTCGCTGAGCTTGGCCCCGGCCTTGACGAACTGCTGGTAGTCGTACTCGACCAGGCGCAGCGCCTCGGGGTCGAGATCGAGCGAGGCGCGCTGGTTGTAGACCGCTTCGATGCGGGCGAAAAGCCTGGCGTTCAGATTGATGGCGTCCTGATGCGCGGCCAGGCGCGGCGCCTCGTACGCCTCGACCTTCTGGAGCGTATCGTCGGTGTTCGCGCCGGTCACGCAGTTGAAGACGAGCATCACGCGGTTGAGCAACTGGCCGCTCTGCTCCAGGGCGACGATGGTGTTCTCGAAGGTGGGCGGCGCGGGGTTGTTCGCGATGGCCTCAACTTCCTGAAGTTGCTGGGCCATGCCGGCGTCGATGGCCGGCTGGTAGTCGCTGTCCTCGATCTTGTCGAAGATCGGCGCATAGAATGGATTGCCCGGCCCGAAGGCGGCGGCCGCAGCGTGCGTCTGCGCGGCGGCGGAAGCAGCGCCCAGTGCGATGGAAATTCCGTTGGTCAAGATGCTCCTCATTACCCGGTGAAGCATTCGATTGTGCATGAAGAATGGCTCCTCGTGTTGCCGTGTGAACCATTCACGATTGTAGGCCAGGCGGGCGGGCTGTTGCGTCCTCCGGCAAACTTGCTGCAGCGCAAACAGGCGCAGACCATTGCGCACGTCACGACCGGAGGCGCAGGCGCGACCAAAGCTGTGGCCCGTGGCTCATGCACCATGCAGATGCGCTGCTCGACCGCCTACAATAGCAGCATCCGCTGGGCGGCTTGCGCAAGCGCGTGTCTGGCCGTTCAACCAGCCCGAAAGGAACTGCCAAAACGAATGACACAAACCGCGCTCGTCGCACGCACGCACGCCGAAAACCTCGACCTGCTGGCCCACGTAGCCGTGAACATTGGCCTGGGCCTCAAGCCGGGACAGGAACTGGTGATGACGGCTTCACTCGACTCCGTGGCGCTGGCGCGACGGATTACCGAGCATGCCTATCGCGCAGGAGCCGCGCTGGTGACGACGTTCTTCACCGACGAAGAGGCGACGCTGGCGCGCTATCGGCACGCCAACGATGCGAGCTTCGACCACGCGGCCAAGTGGCTCTACGACGGCATGGCGACGGCCTTCAAAAGCGGTGCTGCTCGGCTGGCCATTGCAGGCGGCAATCCGTCGCTGCTGGCCAATGAGGATCCCGCCAAGGTGGGCCGCGCCAATCGCGCCGTTTCGCAAGCCTACCGGCCGGCCCTCGAACTGATTACGCGCCACGAGATCAACTGGACGATCGTGGCCGGGGCCACGCCAGCCTGGGCCGCCGCCGTCTTTCCCAAGGATGCGCCCGACGTGGCGCTGGCCAAGCTCTGGGAGGCAATATTCTTCACTTCGCGCATCACAACGGCTGATCCGGCCGGTGCATGGCGCGAGCATGACGCTGCGCTGCAGAAGCGCGCAGCCTACATGAACGCCAAGCGTTACGCCGCGCTTCAGTATCGCGGACCGGGCACGGACTTGCGGCTCGGTCTGGCCGACGACCACCTCTGGCTGGGCGGCGGGACCACCGCCAGCAACGGCCTCTACTGCATTCCCAATCTGCCGACGGAAGAGATCTTTTCCACACCGCACAAGGAGCGCGCCGACGGCACGGTGACGGCGACCAAGCCGCTTTCGCACCAGGGCGCAATGATCGATGGCATTCAGGTGCGCTTCGAGAAAGGGCGGATTGTCCAGGCGCGCGCCACGCGCGGGCAGGAGGTGCTCGACCGGCTGCTTGATACCGACGAAGGCGCGCGGCGGCTGGGCGAAGTGGCGCTGGTGCCGCACTCCTCGCCCATCGCGCAAAGCGGGCTGGTCTTCTTCAACACGCTCTTCGACGAGAATGCGGCCTCGCATATTGCGCTGGGCCAGTCGTACGCCTCGTGCGTGCGCGATGGTGAAAAACTTTCGGCCGAAGAATTAGCCTCCAGGGGTGCGAACGACAGCCTGATCCACGTGGACTGGATGATCGGTTCAGCCGAGCTGGACATCGACGGCGTGACGGCTTCGGGCGCGGTCGAACCGCTGATGCGCGGTGGCGAGTGGGCGGCGCCTGTCGCATGAAGATCCTCTTTGCCGCTTCGGAGTGCGCGCCGCTGGCCAAAACCGGCGGTCTGGCCGATGTCGTCGGCGCGCTGCCGCGCGAACTGACTCGGCTCGGCCACGAAGTCACCGTGGTGTTGCCCTTCTATGCGCGCATCCGCCGGCAGATCGCCGGCGAGCCGAAGTACGCCGCGCGATCAATCACGATTCCCTTTCGCTATTACAACCGCTTTGTGGGCCTGGTCGATGGCGGCCAGCGTGACGGCGTGCAATTTTACTTCGTCGATTGCCCGGAACTCTTCGATCGCGCCGAACTCTACGGGCCGGCTGGCGGCGAGTACAGCGACAATGCCGAACGCTTCGGCCTTTTCTGCCGGGCCACCATCGAGGCGTCGAAGCTCCTCGGCGCGCCCGAGGTCTTTCACGTTCACGACTGGCAGGCCGCGCTGATTCCCGTCTATCTGCGCACCACCTACGCAGCCGATCCCGCGCTGCAAGGAGCGGCCACCGTGCTGACCCTGCACAACGCCGCCTACCAGGGCAAATTTCCGCCGAATACCACCGAAGATCTGCTGTTTCCATGGGATCTCTTCACCATGGACAAGGTCGAACACTATGATCGCTTCAACTTTTTGAAGGGCGGCATTGTCTTCGCCGACAAGCTGACCACCGTGAGCCGAAAATATGCCGAAGAGATCCAGACGGCGGAGTTTGGCGAGCAACTGGAGGGCGTGTTGCGCGGACGGGCCGGCGATCTGCGCGGAATTCTGAATGGCGTCGATTCCACGCTTTGGAATCCGGCCACGGATGGCCATCTGGCGGCGCATTACACGGCGGAGAATCTGGCGGGCAAGCAGGCCTGCCGCGCGGATCTGCTGCATGCCTTCGGGCTGGAGCACGTTGCCGCTTCCACGCCCGTCGTCGGCATCGTATCGCGGCTGGTCACGCAGAAGGGCTTCGACCTGGTGGCGGCAATCGCCGAAGAACTGGCCGCACGCGATCTGGCCGTGGTGGCGCTGGGCGCGGGCGATCCGTACTATGAAAAACTGTTGCGCGGCTGGGCTTTTCGTCACCCGGCCAAGGTCGCCGTGCGCCTTGGCTATGACGAAACGCTGGCGCACAAGATCGAGGCCGGAGCCGATCTTTTTTTGATGCCTTCGCGCTATGAACCCTGCGGATTGAACCAGATTTACTCGCTGAAATACGGAACCGTTCCCATCGTGCGCGCCACGGGCGGCTTGGACGACACGATCGAAGAGTGGGACGCCGCGCAGGAAACGGGAACGGGATTCAAATTCGCGGGCTACCATCCACGCGATCTGCTGGCGGCAATCGACCGTGCTCTTGCCGCTTTCCGCGACCAGAAGGTCTGGACGCAGTTGATGCGCAACGGCATGGCGAAGGAGTACGGCTGGAAGAAAGCTGCGCGGGCCTACGTACACGTTTACGAAGAGGCCGCGCAGCGAGGGCCATGGCCACTGAACCGGCCTTCCTGATCCAGTCGCAAGGATTGCCGAAGGAGGACAACCTGCTTCCCGGCGGGATTCGCGCCTCCGCTCAGCCTCTTCGCTGCTCCGCAAGATAGGCCAGCCACGCTTCCATTCCTGCGCCTGTTTTGGCCGAAGTCTCGAAGACGCGCATGCCCGGACGAATCTCGCGGATGTTCTTGAGCGCCAGTTCGCGGTCGAAGCCGCACGGCTCAGCGATGTCGATCTTCGTAATCACGGCGGCGTCGGCCGAGTTGAACAGGCCGGGATACTTGAGCGGCTTGTCCTCGCCCTCGGTCACGCTCAGCAGGGCCACGCGAATCCGTTCGCCCAGGTCGTAGCTCGACGGGCAGACCAGGTTGCCGACGTTTTCGATGAAGAGCATATCGAGCGCGTCGAGCGAGAGGCCCTCCCAGCCGTCGAGATGTTTTGCAATCATCTCCGCGTCCAGGTGGCAGATGCCATGCGTATTGATCTGCCGCACGGGCGCACCACTCGCCGCCAGCCGTCGCGCATCGTTGTCGGTTTCCAGATCGCCCACCAGGGCCGCGGCCCGTTTGCCCTGCGCACGCAGCTCGCGCAAGGTGCGTTCGAGAAACGCGGTCTTGCCCGTACCGGGACTCGAAACCAGATTCAGCACCAGAACGCCGGCTGCCTGGAAGCGCGCGCGCAAACCTGCCGCCAGTTCGTCGTTCTTTTTCAAAATGCCGCGCCGCAACTCGACAATACGCGTCGTCATGCCTTCTCCTTGCTGTGGATATGCCGGCTGTTTATGTGCTGGCCGGCGCCGCAGCGGACGGCTCCGGTTCCTCCAGTTCGATCGATGCAATCTCCATTTCGCGCCCCTGGCGCAGATCAGCGGCCAACGCGCCGCAGCGTGGACAACGAAAACTCTGCACAGTTTCAATCGCGCTCTCGGCGCCACAGTCCTCGCAGTGCAAAATCACCGGCAGCGTCTCAATGGCCAGCGCCGCGCCCCGCAGCGGCGTCTCTTCCGTGGCCAGTTCCCAGCAAAAGCGAAGCGCGTCTTCGACCACCGAGGCCAGCGCGCCCACGCGCAACCGCACTTCTTTGACGCGCGCGCCAGGATACGCCGCGGCGGCTTCGCTCACCGACTCCACAATGCTGGCCGCGATGGAGAGTTCGTGCATGGCTTTTCGTCGGACTCTTTTTGCAAGATACACCGCGCACGCCATTCGTGGCTGTAGCCATGCGCACATCTTCCAGAATGTAAGATGGAGACAAAGGAACTTTCCCTTGCCCGGAGACCTCGTGAACACAACCACCGCGTCGCGCCTCGCCCTCAGCAGCCTTGCGCCTGAAACCTTTCAATCGGAGATTCGCGCCATGACGGCCGAGTGCGATCGCATGGGCGGCATCAACCTGGCGCAAGGGGTCTGCGACACGCCCGTTCCCGCAGTTGTCGAGGCCGCGGCTGCGCAGGCCATGCGCGACGGGCAGAACATTTACACGCGCTGCGACGGCATCGCGCGGCTGCGCACGGCCATCGCGCAAAAACAGCAGCGCGACTACGGGCTCAGCTATGACGCCGGGCGCGAGGTTCTGGTGGCCTCCGGCGCAACGGCTGGCCTGCACGCGGCGGCCATGGCCCTGCTCAATCCCGGCGACGAAGTGCTCGTCTTCGAACCGTTCTACGGCTATCACGTCAACACGCTCAGATCGCTGCGCATTCTTCCCGTTCCCGTGGCGCTGGCCGAGCCCGGTTTCGCGCTCGACATGGACGCCGTCCGTGCCGCCATCACACCGCAAACCCGCGCCCTGTTGCTGAACACGCCGTCCAACCCCAGCGGCAAAATCTTCGCGCAGGCCGATCTCGAGGCCATCGCCGCGCTCTGTCTGGAGCACGATCTTTTTCTCTTCACCGACGAAATTTACGAGTACTTCGTCTATGACGGCGCGCAGCACATCCCGCCGGCCGCGCTCGCCGGCATGCGCGAGCGCACCATCGCCATCTCCGGCTTCAGCAAAACCTACTCGATCACCGGCTGGCGCATCGGCTACGTCACGGCCGATGCGCGCTGGATGCCGGCGATGGCCCACTTTCACGATCTGACCTACGTTTGCGCGCCCGCGCCCCTGCAGGTGGGCGTGGCCGCGGGACTTGAACAATTGCCACCGGCTTTTTATACGCAACTGGCTGCCGATTACCGCTCCAAACGCGCCCGTCTCACCGAGGCGCTGGCCGCGGCCGGCATGGAGCCGACGATTCCCGCCGGCGCGTATTACGTGATGGCCAGGGTCGATCCTCTTCCCGGCAAAACAGCCGCCGAAAAAGCGCGTCATCTGCTTCGCGCCACGGGCGTGGCCGCCGTGGCCGGATCTGCCTTTTTCCGCCCCGGCCGCGGCGAGAATTTGCTGCGCTTCTGCTTCGCCAAGCAGGATGCGGAACTTGACGCAGCCTGCGCGCGCCTGCGGGCGCTTTAGGAGTCTGCCTGACCTCGACATGCCGCCGCCACGCGGTCGACCCGCAACTTCACCTCACCCAACTCCTCACCAACCTGCCCACGACGCCCGCCAGCAACCGCGACTCGTGGCTCCCCGACCCGTGGATACTGCGCCACGACAAGATCGCCGAATTCGCCCCGCACGGACTCTGGGCTTCGTTGAGCGCTCCCGCTAGACAAACAGAAGCAGGCTGCCAAACAGCTTCGCAAACGTCTCCACCGGTCGTCCTTCCCATGTTCTCGTTTCAGCAACAAGATCATCGGACAGACGACCGGTGGTTTCAAAATCTCAAAGATTTTTGGTTAGAATTTGAAGGAGCAGCTCGGCACGCCGCCGCTGGCGCTCCAACTGTAGTCGGTCACGTCCGTGCCCGAAGGCGACAGACCGTTCACATTGTCCAGGTACATGTTGGCGTACTCGTCCTTGTTCTGCGTGTTGCTGTCGAGCTTGACGTTGGCCAGATACACGTCCGCGCGATAGCTGGAGCTGTATCCCTGGAACTCCTCGTAGGCTCCCGAGACCGAATTTTCCGAAAGCACGCCGTTGACGATGATGTTCTCAAACTGCGGCGTACCTTTGGTGCCGCTGCAGCTTCCGTAGTTCCCAGTCACCACGATCAGGTGCTTGGCGTAACGGATGCAGGTGTTCTGGTAGGTCACCTGGTTGACCAGCCCGCCGCAATCGACATCGGTCTTGATGTTGATAGCGTTGGCGTCGGTCGAGGCCGTGCCGCTGGAGCTTTTGCCATAAACGTAGTCGTTCTTGAAGAGCACATTGGTGACGCCGTCGAAGGTCTGACTGCCGATCGACAGGCCGTGCGTGCCGTAAACGTTGGTATTCTCGACCGTGATGTTTCGCGCCGGTCCTTTGTTGGTCTTGATGGCGATGCCGTCGTCGCCGGCCGTGATATTCGTGTTGTTCACCGTCACGTTCGTGATGCTGTCGATGTCGAGGCCATCGGCATTTTTCGTGCTGGGCGAAGTGTTGATGGTGACGTTCCACACCGTGGCGCCGCTGCCGCCCTCGATATAGAGGTTGGGATGCGCCGCATTCTGCAGAACAATGCCGTCGGCGATGAAGTTGCTCGCACCCTCGGTCTGCACCAGACGCGGCGTCGAGCTGAAGCTGTAGACATTGGCGCGGCCGTCTATTGTTCCCCCGCCGTAGATTCCCGTGTTGCTATTGGGGACATAGATCAGTTCGCCCTGGCTGTTGTAGCTGTTGTTGCCGTAGAGCGTGACGCCGGTATCGACCACGAGACTTTCATCGCTCCCAATGGTCAGCCTTCCGCTCAGAAAAGCGTTATCCGAGCCATTGATGTGCAGCACCACGGCCTTGCCCGAACCGGAGCAGGAGTTGAGCGCGTCCTGAATGCGCGTGGTGTCGTCGCTGGTGGTCGGGCTGGAGACGTCGACTTTCGAGGATGTGAACTGCGCCGTCAGCGTTTCGCAGGTTCCCGGCACCGACGGCTGGGAGACGCTGCGGCTGTCGCCGGTGGCGTAGGTTTGCGCCGTCAGAGCGGCGGAAGTGGCGAGCATGGCCGCGAGTGCGCAGCCTCCGAAGACGAGAAGGTACGTTTGTTTTTTCATGAATGGGTTCTCCTTGGAATCGAAAATCCGGGGGATGAGGGGCACAACGAACGGTCCTACCTTAAAATTGCAGCATGTTCAACGTGGTATGACCGCTATGGCAAGCGAGACTACACTTGAAAATCAATGGCTGTCAACATATTTTTATGGAAATTTCATCCCACATTGACCTTTCCAGCCCAAAGACCGCTGCGACATCCTCGCGGTGAGCGAAAAATCATTTATCCGATCGTCCGAAGCGGCGGACGGCGGGTAAACGTGCGCGTATCGCTTCCGCCGCACTCTGGTATATCTAGACCTATGCGGAACTTTCTTTCCCGGCCATGTGTTGTTTTCCTTGCCGCGTTGCCGTTTTCTGTCGCGGCCTGCGCCCAGCAGACCTCCGGCGCGCTCCGGTGGATCGACTTTCATGCGCCGCAGGACCAGAACATCGTCACCTGGGTCGAGCGATCGCTGTCCGTCGAGAAGTGGACCGCGCTGCGCGAGATCGGCGTGGAATACGATGCGGCCCTGGTGGTAACGGCCGATCGCGCGCAAGCGCAGGCGAGGCCGGACGGCGACACGATCTCTTTCTGGAGCGTCTCACTTGTCAACCACGCGGTGACGCCCATTCTGACCGGAGTAAACGTTCACTGGTTCGACCTCCAGAACTTTGTTGCGGGCTCTTCGGCTGAACCAGCCATTCTCTATGACAACTGCCGCGACTGCGCGGCCGGAACGTACTTCACCAGTTTTCATTACGATGCAGTGCGTCACGCATGGCTGGCGCGCTGGCTTCGCGGCGGGCAGACCGTTCCGGTGTGGAACACAAAGCCGGCCGAAGCTACCGGCACGACGTGGACGCAGGTCTACGCACTTCTGCCGGGAGCAGAGGACAAGGACGAGTTGTACACATGGAACCACTTCGATTACGGCAAAATGCGGGAGCCGAGTGATACCGTCTTTCGTTACGATGTGGACCCGGCGACCGGCCTCGATCGCAGCGTGGCGCTGAGCGGCGCTGCCGCGGAAGCTGCGAAGCTTCGTCTCTGCCGCGGACAGAACGCCATTCAGGGCATCGAGCGCGGCCAGGATTCTGCTCTCTGCATGAAGATTCTCATGGAGCATCCGCAGCGCCGTCCTGTGACGACGCCTCCAGCCGGCAATCGCGGCCAGTCCAACTCAGGTTTTTAACCGGACAGCAGGAATTCGCACGTTTTTCTTGCGGAATTGATCCAGATGTTCCATGCGGATCTGCAGTGGCTCCGCTTGTTGGGACAGATTTTTGGGTATCTTCCGTGGAAGAATGGCCCGTTGCAGTCGAGGCGGTGGAAATTGCCGAAGCCGGCTCAGTATTTGGACGGACTGCTGCCGCGGATCATCGTGCTTCCGCCGCGTCGCGAGACGCTCCAGGCGTAATGCAGGCCGGAAATCACGGTAAACAGCACGGTCGCTTTGAGCGTGGCCTTGCGCGCCGCGCCGATCCACGGCGTTGCAACCAACTGATGGAGCAGCACGGCCGTCACGGCCGCAATCTGCATCAGCGTGTTGGCCTTGCCCAAAAGGCTCGGATGAAACTCCCGTCGGCCCACAGCCGCGTACAGCAGCGCCGCCACGATCAGAATCGCGAGATCCCGCCCGAAGACCAGAACGGCGACCGTGGTCGGCATCAGCCCCTTGTAGAGCAGCACCAGGAAGAGCGTACTCAGGAGCAGCTTGTCAGCCACCGGGTCGAGGTACTGGCCGAGCACGGACCGCTGCTTGAGCCAGCGCGCCAGCGCGCCATCGAGCGCGTCGGTTAGCCCGGCCGAGAGAAAGAGCCAGAAGCTCAGCAGATAGTGGTTTTCCAAAATCGCCACGACCAGAAACGGCGCCAGACAGATGCGAATCAGCGTGAGCAGATTCGGGGCGCTGCGCAAAGGGTTCAAGCGCGGACGCAGCTCCTCGTTCATCGACCTCTCGTTTTCCCGCCTCGGCAACGCCATGCAGACCTCTGCAACAAAATTCTCGTGTCAACGATGGTATCGCATTGCGCCCAAGGGCCGCAGCCCGCAATGGAGGATGTTTTCTTCCACGTCGTTTTCAGGGCGAGCGCATGAATCGTTTTTTGTTTGCATCGCTGGATCGCCGCGCCTCTCCGGGGCGCGAACGGTTCTTCTCCGCGTCGTCCCAGGGTTCCGCTACGCTCCACCCTGGGCTATTTTCGCCTGTCCCTCCGGGACGCAACCGGCGGACAGATCAAAACGGAGCCGATTGCGTGCTCTGGCTTCGTTCATGCGATGGCCCCGGCGCCGTTTTGCACCTGCGCTCCCGCCCCGTTTGCTTTCTGTACACTGTCCATAAGTCGAGTTCGCTGTCGGCTCCAGTACGAAAACATTCCGATCCACTCCATTTTTGGGATAGCCCGGGAGTCCAACGCAATGGATTACAGATTTGCACGCAGGATGGAGCAGGTGCGTCCTTCCACTATCCGGCAGATTCTCAAAGCGACCGAACAGCCCGAGATGATCTCTTTTGCCGGCGGTTTGCCCGCGCCGGAGTGCTTTCCCGTCGCCGAAATCGCGCAAAGCGCGCAACGGGTGCTGGCCGAAGCCGGAGCCGCCGCGCTGCAGTACGCCGTCACCGAAGGCTATGGACCGTTGCGCGAAAAGCTCGTCGCCGAGATGGCCGTGCGCGGCGTCTCCTGCGCGACGGAAAACCTCCTCGTCACCACCGGTTCGCAGCAGGCTCTGGACCTGATCGGCAAGGTCTTTCTCGATCCCGGCGACTGCATTCTGATGGAAGCGCCCACTTATCTGGCCGCCATTCAGGCCTTTCAGGCCTACGAGGCGCGCTTCGCTACGGCGCCCACCGACGAACTGGGTCTGGACGCGGATCGCCTCGAAGAGGTGCTTCGCCGCGAACGGCCCAAGCTGCTCTACACCATTCCCAATTTTCAGAATCCTACGGGCGTCACGCAGTCGTCCGAGCGCAGACGCCGCATTTACGAACTGGCCGCTCGCTACGGCGTTCTGATCGTCGAAGACGATCCGTACGGCAAGCTGCGCTATGCGGGCGTCGATCTTCCGCCCATCAAGTCCTACGATCGGGAGGGCATCGTGCTATACGTCAGCACGGTTTCCAAAACCGTGACGCCGGGCCTGCGCACGGGCTGGATCGTCGCTGCGGAGTCCGCATTGCAGAAACTGGTCGTCGCCAAGCAGTCTGCCGACCTGCACACCTCCAACCTCGATCAGCGCATCGTCGATCGCTATCTCGCCGATTTTGACAACGCGGCGCACGTGCAGCGCATCCGCGACGCCTACGGCGCGCGCTACACGCGGATGAACGAGTGCCTCACGAAGTTCATGCCCGAAGGATTTCGTTGGACGCATCCCGATGGCGGCATGTTTCTGTGGGTCACCTGTCCAGAGGGCGTCGATACGCAGGAGATGATGCCGGCCGCCGTCGAGCGCAAGGTGCTTTTCGTGCCCGGACGCGACTTTTTCCCCGACGGCTCCGGCCACCGTCATCTGCGGCTGAATTTTTCCAACGCTTCCGAGGCGGCGATCCGCACTGGAATCGAGCGACTGGCCGAGGTGGCCGCGCTCTACGCCGGCGTGAAAGTATAAAGGCTCGTCCACGCCGCCGATCGGCGTACTCCGCAATTTGTCAGTCTTCGGTTGGCAGATCGCCGGCCAGAATCTGTTCTGGCCTCAACCCGCGCTCGCGCAGCGTGCGCAGGCTGAGTGCGTCGTAGCGCTTGGCCAGACGGCGGCCGCTGGCGTCCGTCAGCAACTGGCAATGGAACCAGACGGGATCGTTGAATCCCAGCGCGCGATTGAGCAGAATCTGCCGCGCGGTGGACTTCAGCAGATCGGCTCCGCGCACGACTTCGGTGATGCGCATCGCTGCGTCGTCCACTACGCAGGCAAGCTGATAGCTGGGCGTGCCGTCGCGCCGCCAGACCACGAAGTCGCCGAAGTCTTTGCCCGCCACGAAGCGCTGCGGCCCAAGGTTGGCGTCGAGAAACTCAACCGCCTCGCCATCCGGCACATGAAACCGCCAGTTGACGCCCTTGGCCGGGATCGCCTCGGCCGGAACAGGGCAGGGAAGTTGCGGCGCAGGCTCGTCGAGTTGGGATGTGCCGGAATGGAGTGCGCTTCGACCTGGGCGGCATGTGCCTGGGCGACATGTGCCTGGATAGACCGGTTCGTCGTCGAGCGCCTCGCCGCCCGCGCCCGTCGCGAACGCGCCTTCGTGCGGCGCGCTCCGAGCCGCGTCAATGTCCTTGCGCGAGCAGCGGCAGGGATAGAGGCAGCCGCGGGCGAGCAGCTTGCGCCAGGCGGCTTCGTACAGCGCTTGCCGCTCGCTCTGTACGTACGGCCCGTAAGGCCCGCCCACGTCCGGTCCTTCCTGCCAGCGCATTCCCAGCCAGCGCAGGTCGTCGAGCGCGGCCTCGGTAAACTGCGCGTGGCTGCGTTCGGCGTCCAGATCCTCGATACGCATCACGAGTACGCCTCGGGCCGCGCGCGCCCGTTTACAGGCTGTCCAGAAGGTGCGCGCATGGCCTGCGTGCAGATAGCCCGTCGGCGAGGGCGCAAGCCGCCCGCGATAATTCGACACCGGCGATGAAGACGATTGGACCATGCGTGTGAAGGGACTAAGGGACTGAGGGACCGAGGGACTAAGAAATATAGCGCTTGTCTCCTGACCGGCTGGAGCGTGGGTCTCCAGGGCCACGCTTTCCACGATATACCTCGAATTTCAGGCAGATTGAGTACAGTCCCTTGGTCCCTTAGTCCCTTGGTCCCTCAGTCCCTCCGCTCCCGTTTTCTCCACCGCAGCACCGGCTTGCGTGCGGCCTGTACTTCATCCAGCCGCGAGACGCGCGTCGAGTGCGGAGCCGTCTTCACCACTTCGGGCGTCTCCTCGGCCTCGCGTGCGATGGCGCGCATGGCCGCGACGAACTGGTCCAGCTCATCGAGCGATTCGCTCTCGGTCGGCTCGATCATCAGCGCCCCGTGCACGATCAGCGGGAAGCTCACCGTGTACGGATGGAAGCCGTAGTCGATCAGCCGCTTGGCGATGTCGCCGGTTTTGACTCCGTTCACCGCCTGCCGCTTGTCGCTGAAAACGACCTCGTGCATCGAGGCGGTTTTGTACGGCAGTTCGTAAACATCTTCGAGCTTTTTGCGCAGGTAATTGGCGTTCAGCACCGCGTCCTCGGTGGTTTGGCGCAGTCCGTCCGGGCCATTGGCCAGAATGTAGGCCAGCGCACGGACCAGAACGCCCGTGTTGCCGTAAAACGCCCGCACCCGCCCGATCGACTGCGGCCGGTCGTACTCCCAGTAAAGTTCCTCCGCGATCGCGTCCGTCCCTGCGTCCCTCGTCCCTCGTCCCTCGGTCCCTGCTTTTCGCATCAGCACGGGCGTTGGCAAAAATGGCTCCAGAAAGGCTTTGCAGGCCACCGGTCCCGAACCGGGTCCGCCTCCGCCGTGCGGCGTCGAGAAGGTTTTGTGCAGGTTCAGGTGCATCACGTCCACGCCGAAGTCGCCGGGCCGCGCCTTGCCCACCAGCGCGTTCATGTTGGCGCCGTCCATGTAAAGCAGCGCGCCCTTGGCGTGCAGAATCTCGGCGATTTTGGCGATCTCACTTTCGAAGACGCCCAACGTCGAGGGGTTGGTGATCATCAGCGCGGCCGTCTCTTCGTCGACACAGCGGTCCAGCGCTTCCAGGTCGATGCCGCCCTCGGCGTTCGACGGGATGTTTTCGACCGCGTAGCCGCTGAGCGCCGCCGTCGCGGGATTCGTACCGTGGGCCGAGTCGGGAATCAAAATCTTTTTGCGGGGGTTGCCCTGCGATTCGTGCCAGGCCCGCACCAGCAGAATTCCCGTGAACTCGCCGTGCGCTCCGGCCGCTGGTTGCAGCGTGATCGCGTCCATGCCCGTGATTTCAAGGAGGCAGCGTTGCAGCAGATCCAAAACCTCCAAAAAGCCCTGCGCGTAGGCATCCGGCCGGTAGGGATGCGCCTCGGCCAGACCCTCGATGCGGGCCACGAACTCGTTGACGCGGGGGTTGTACTTCATTGTGCAGGAACCCAGCGGGTACATGCCGAGATCGATCGCGTAGTTCCACGTCGAGAGCCGCGTAAAGTGTCGCACGATCTCAATCTCGCTCAATTCCGGCAACTCCGCGTACTGCGTACGGCACTGGTCTTGGAGTAGCTCCAAGGCGTTCACAGACGGCACATCCAGCGGCGGCAGCTTGTAGCCGCGCTTGCCGGGCGCGGATTTCTCAAAGAGCAGCGCCTCGTTCTGCGTGGGATGCGGCCGGACTTTCCTCGTTTTCGTATCGCTTGGAATTTCCCTATTCGTTGCCATTCGATGTTGCCTTTCGATGTTCTATCCGTGGAAGCAGGGGCTAAAGCCCCGCTCCTTTCACTCGCGTTATGGCCCGGCTCAAGCCGTGCCGTTGTTACCAAGCTCCTCGGATGGAGTTTCTCTGAACCTCTGAAACCGTGCCGTTGTTCCAGAACCTCTCTGGTCGAGTTTTTCAGTAACCCGATTCAGCCGCGCGCAGTTTGGGCCTGAATGCGTCTCCAGCCTGAATTCGTCTCCAGCCTGAATGCTGCCGCGTTTTGTAACAACGGCACGGCTTCAGCCGGGCCATCCAATCGCCAAAGAAGATTTGGGGCTTTAGCCCCTGCTAATCTTCGCATCCGCTTTCTTCTTCGCCAAATATCGAAAACAAAAGGGGAATTCGTCCACCGATGCCGCCAGCCCCGCCTTCACGGGATTTTGCGCAATGTACGCGCGATGCGCGTTGAAACTTTCCTGGGTCATCACCTGTTCTTCCGTAAATCCCCGATGCCACACCTCGCCGAGATACCCAAATTCCTGTTTCAGCCGATACGAAAATCTTCCTTTGACGAATTGCATGGCCTTCTCAATCGTCATCTCGTCGTGAATCGTCAATAGCAGGTGCACATGATCGGGCATGATGACGAAATCATGTAATTCAAACTTGCGCTCCGCGGCGAGCGAACGCAAGACATCGATGAGCAGGTTCGCATTCCGTTCCGATTGCAGAAGCCGCATTCCCATGCTGGCGCTTGTCGTCGCAAAAAACGTGCGCGACGGGTTGAGGATATTCTCCGTCGCAGCGTTTCTGCCGGGATGCGCCATGGCAGGGGCTAAAGCCCCGCTCCTTTCACTCGCGTTATGGCCCGGCTCAAGCCGTGCCATCCAATTGTCAAAGAAGATTCGGGGCTTTAGCCCCGGTTCGTCTCCACCGCTTGCGCCGCCAGCAGCCGCGCCGTTCGATCGATGGTCGTGCACGGAATCACTTCGGTCGCGCACCAGAGCGTGCAGTGATGCAATTCGGGATACCAGCGGCTCAACTCCACGCCACCGACGATCTGGCTGTCGAGCAGTCGCTGGCTCCACTCCGCCGGCTGCTCGTCCGTCTGCAAGACAAACTCGTGGAAGCGTGGCGCGCCTGTGAAGCGCAGCTTCGCGCCGGGAGCGCTTGCCAGCGTTCTGGCCGCGTAATCGGCCTTGGCCAGGTTGTGCTCGGCGAGCTCGCGCATGCCCTCCTTGCCGTAAACGGCCAGAAAGATCGTCGCCATCAGCGCCACTAAGGCCTGATTGGTGCAAATGTTCGAGGTCGCCCGCTCGCGGCGGATGTGCTGCTCGCGCGTGGCCAGCGTCAACACGAATCCGCGATTTCCAGCGCCGTCGACCGTCTGGCCGGCGAGCCGTCCGGGCATCTGCCGCAGGTATTTTTCCTTGGTTGCGATCACGCCGCAGAACGGGCCGCCATAGCTCAGCGCCACGCCGAAGGACTGCGCCTCCATGGCCACGATGTCGGCCTCGACGGGCGGCCGCACGATGCCGAGCGAGACCGCCTCGGCGATCGAGACCACCAGCAGCGCGCCTTTTTGGTGCGCGATCTCGGCGATCGCCGGAATATCCTCAATCACGCCAAAAAAATTCGGGCTTTGCACAAGCACGCAGGCGGTTTCCCCGGTCACGGCCGCGGCCAGCGCGTCGAGATCGACGCGCCCGGTCTCGGCGTCGTAACCAACGATGGCCGCCGGCAGCCCCTGGTGGCGTGTGTACGTGGCCAGCACCTCGCGGTACTCGGGGTGCACGGTCGAAGCGACCACGGCCTTGTTCCGTCCCGTGATGCGCGCGGCCATCATCACCGCTTCCGCCGCGCCGGTCGAGCCGTCGTACATGCTGGCGTTGGCCACGTCCATCGCCGTCAGTTCGGCGATCATGGTCTGGAACTCGAAGATCGCCTGCAAGGTGCCTTGCGTGATCTCGGCCTGGTAGGGCGTGTAGCTGGTCAGGAACTCGCCGCGCTGCACAAGCGCGTCGATGACGACCGGCCGGTAGTGGCGATAGGCGCCCGCGCCCAGAAAGCTGGCCAGGCTGGTCGAATTTTTTTCACCCGCGGCGCGAAAATACGCAACAATCTCGCTCTCGGCCTGCTGGCGCGGAATCTGCAGGTCGCGGTCCAGCCGGTATGCGGCCGGAATGGATGCAAAAAGTTCGTCGATCGACGCCGCGCCGGTCTCGGCCAGCATGGAACGGCGTTCTTCATCGGATTTGGGCAGGTAACGCATGGGACGGTCCCTCCGGGACCAGTGGTCAGTTATCAGTTGTCAGTTGTCAGTTATCAAGCCGACACTGCCGACGTGCCTTCGCGCCCGGTTGGCTTTAGCATTGCGCCGGAAAACAGAAGGAGCCATGCGGAAGATAGAACCGGGTGGCGCTACCTACGGCGATCTATAAGCCGGTCAACTGACAACTGACAACTGACAACTGACAACTGTTAACTGATAGCTAATTCGTCTCTTCCGCAACGAACGCCTCGTAGGCCGCGGCGTCGAGCAGCTTTGCCAACTCGCCGGCGTCGGCCAGTTCAACCTTGACGATCCATGTGCCGTGCGGATCCTGATTGAGCTTGTCGGGCGCGTCTTGCAACTCTTCGTTGACGGCCGTCACCGTGCCGGTTACCGGCGAGTAGAGATCGCTGACGGCCTTCACGCTCTCGACCGAGCCGAAGGCGGCGTTGGCCGCGACGGCGTCACCCACCCTGGGCGCGTCCACGTAGACGATGTCGCCGAGCGAACTCTGCGCATACTCCGTAATGCCGATCCGGCCGGTGTTTCCCTCGACCGCGATCCATTCGTGCTCGCGGGTATAACGATACTTTGCGGGATAGGGCATGACTGCTCCGCTCCTTCAGTTTCAAACAGCAAAATACCAGTCTACGACAGGGGCGGGGAACGGGTCTCCGGTTGCAAAGGGAAGGTTTCAAGAGGCGGAACGAGGATTTCCCGCGTCGTTTTCAGGCGGTACGATGAAGAAGAGAAAAAAACGTCCTACGGGAGCACCGCCTTGGCCTACGACGATCTGCGCGACTGGATCCAAACCCTGGAAAAGCACGGCGAACTGCGGCGCATCCGCGAAGCGGTTTCGCCGGAACTGGAAATCACGGAGATTACCGACCGGGTCAGCAAGATCGGGGCGCATGCCCGCTCTGCGCGCCACGAGCGCGCGAAGGATGCGGCGAACAAACTGGAAGAAAAATACGCGCCTGGCGGCCCGGCGCTGCTCTTTGAGAACGTCGCCGGACATCCAGGCCACAAAGTGCTCATCAACCAGTTCGGCAGCGAGCGGCGGATGGCTCTGGCGCTGGGCGTGGAGTGCCTGGACGCCATCGCCGAGCGCATCCACCTGCTGATGAACCTCAAGCCGCCCTCCGGCGGCCTGCTCGACAAGCTGAAGATGCTGCCGCAACTGGCCGAACTGGCCAACGTCTTTCCCAAAGTCGTCGCCGCCAGGGATGCGTCCTGCAAGGAGATCGTGCGGCGCGAGGGCTTCGACCTGAACGAATTTCCGATCCTCAAGTGCTGGCCGCACGACGGCGGACGATTCATCACGCTGCCTTGCGTACACACACGCGACCTGCATTCCGGCCGGCGCAATATCGGCATGTATCGCATGCAGGTCTACGACGGGCAGACCACCGGCATGCAC
>JAJYFB010000179.1 GCA_021785495.1 Acidobacteriota bacterium
CGGAGCGCAGGTCTTCGAGGCGGTTGGCCTCAACAAGGCGCTGATCGAAGCCTATTTCCCCGGCACGGCCTCGCGCATCGAGGGCGTCGGCCTCGACGTGCTCGCCCGCGAAGCGGTGATGAAGCACGAGTTTGCCTTCCAGCCGCTGACCGATTCGGAAACCGAATTGGTGGTGGGCGGCCAGTATCAATATCGCGAGGGCGGCGAGTATCACCTGCTCAATCCGCTCACCATCAGCAAGGTGCAGCACGCGGTACGGCAGAACAACTTCGCCACGTTCCAGGAATTCAGCGACCTTATCGACAACCAGAACCGCGACCTGTGCACGCTGCGCGGACTCATGAGGTTGAAGTACGCCGAGAATCCGATCCCGATCGAAGAGGTCGAGCCGGCCAAGGAGATCGTCAAGCGCTTCACGACTGGCGCTATGAGCTACGGATCGATCTCGAAGGAAGCGCACGAGACGCTCGCCATCGCCATGAACCGCCTTGGCGGCATGTCGAACACCGGCGAAGGCGGCGAGGACGAGGCGCGCTTCAAACCCGATCCAAATGGCGACAGCCGCCGTTCGGCCGTCAAGCAGGTCGCGAGCGGACGCTTCGGCGTCACCACGAACTATCTTGTCAATGCCGACGAGTTGCAGATCAAGATGGCGCAGGGCGCAAAGCCCGGCGAAGGCGGTCAGTTGCCCGGCCACAAGGTGGACGAGGTGATCGCCAAAACGCGCCACTCGATCCCCGGCGTCGGATTGATCTCGCCTCCGCCGCACCACGACATTTATTCGATCGAGGACCTGGCGCAGCTCATCTACGACCTCAAGAACGTCAATCCGCAAGCACGCATCGCGGTCAAGCTGGTCTCCGAGGTCGGCGTCGGCACTGTTGCTGCCGGCGTCTCCAAAGCGCACGCCGACGTGGTCCTGATCTCTGGCGACACCGGCGGCACGGGCGCATCGCCGCTCAGTTCCATCAAGCACGCCGGTCTGCCCTGGGAGCTTGGCCTGGCTGAAACGCAGCAGGTGCTTCTGCTCAACGATCTACGCAGCCGCATCCGGGTGCAGACCGACGGCAAGTTGCAGACTGGCCGCGATGTGGTGATCGCTGCGCTGCTCGGCGCCGAAGAGTTCGGTTTTGCCACCATGCCGCTGATCTCCATGGGCTGCATCATGATGCGCAAGTGCCACCTGAATACCTGCGCGGTCGGTATCGCCACGCAGGATCCGGTGCTGCGCAAGCGTTTCACCGGCACGCCCGAGCACGTCATCAATTTCTTCTTCTTTATCGCCGAACAGATGCGCCAGCACATGGCGAAGCTTGGCTTCCGCACCGTCGACGAAATGGTGGGACATGTCGAGAAGATCGACGTGCACCTCGACGAGGCGCACTGGAAGGCCAGGGGCATCAACCTGTCATCGATTCTGCACGTGCCCACGCTGCCCTCGCGTGTGGCGCGCCGCCGCACCACCTGCCAGGATCACGGCCTGGCGCCCGCGCTCGACCACGCGCTCATCGCCAAAGCCCAGCCCGCGCTTGAATCGCAGGCCAGGGTGACGGGAAGCTTCGCTATCCGCAACGTGCACCGCACCGTCGGCGCCATGCTGGGCGGCGAGATCGCGCGCCGCTACGGATCCGCCGGCTTGCCGGATGGCGCCATTCACTTCAATTTCCGCGGCTCGGCGGGCCAAAGCTTCGGCGCCTTCGTGCCCAAGGGCGTCACGCTGGAACTCGAAGGCGACGCAAACGACTACCTCGGCAAGGGCCTCTCCGGCGGACGCATCATCGCCTATCCGCCCAAGACCTCCAGCTTCCAGCCCGAGGAGAGCATTCTCGCAGGCAACGTCGTTCTTTACGGCGCGACCAGCGGCGAGGTCTTCCTGAACGGCATCGCCGGCGAACGCTTCGCGGTCCGCAACTCCGGCGCAACCGCGGTGGTCGAGGGCGTCGGCGATCACGGCTGCGAGTACATGACCAACGGCCTGGTGATCGTTCTCGGATCCACCGGACGCAACTTCGCAGCCGGCATGAGTGGCGGCATAGCCTACGTCTACGACGACCAGGGCGACTTCTCCACGCGCCGCTCGAATAAGAGCAGCGTCGACCTCGAACCGCTCGCCGAACTCGCCGATGTCGAGCAGGTTCGCGATCTGCTGGCGCGTCACCGCGACGCAACAGGCAGCCCGCGCGCCGCATGGGTTCTCGAACACTGGGCCGATGCGCAGCCCAAGTTCATCAAAGTCTTCCCGCACGAATACAAGCGCGTGCTTGGCGTTGCGCGTGCGCAGTCGGTTTACGCGCCACCCACAATTTCGTCGCCTCTCGTGGCGGCAGCCGCTGAGGTGCAACATGGGTAAGGTCACAGGCTTTCTTGAAATTCCGCGCGAACAGCCCACACGCCGCAAGGCCGCAGAACGCATCAAGGACTGGTTCGAGATCTACGAGCCGTACCCCGAAGAGAAGCAGCGCGAACAGGGCGCGCGCTGCATGGACTGCGGTGTGCCCTTCTGTCACACCGGCTGCCCGGTCAACAACCTGATCCCCGACTGGAACGATCTGGTCTACAACAATCGCTGGGAAACTGCGATCCGCCGCCTCCACTCGACGAACAACTTTCCGGAATTTACCGGACGCATTTGCCCTGCCCCGTGCGAGGCCGCCTGCGTGCTCGGCATCAATCAGCCGCCGGTCTCGATCAAGCTCATCGAGCGGTCGATTGTGGAGCGCGCCTGGGACGAGGGCTGGATTCATCCCGAACCGCCCGAACAGGCCACCGGCAAGCGCGTCGCCGTCGTCGGCAGCGGCCCCTCGGGCCTGGCCGCCGCACAGCAGTTACGCCGCGCCGGCCACTCCGTTACGGTCTTCGAGAAAAACGATCGCATCGGCGGTCTGCTCCGCTACGGCATTCCCAACTTCAAGCTCGAAAAGCACGTTATCGACCGCCGCATCGAGCAGATGCGCGCCGAAGGCGTGGTTTTCAGGACCAACGCGCACGTGGGCGTCAACATCCCCGTCAAAGCGCTGACGGACGAATTCGACGCCATCCTGCTTTGCGGCGGCGCGGAACATCCCCGCGACCTGCCCATTCCCGGCCGCGAACTCAAGGGCATTCACTTCGCCATGGAGTTCCTGCCCCAGCAGAATCGTCGCAACGAGGGCGACTCCGAATCGGCGCTTCTCGCATCGATGAACGCTGCCGCTCCCATTCTTGCCACCGGCAAGCGCGTCATCATCATCGGCGGCGGCGACACCGGCGCCGACTGCCTCGGCACCAGCCTTCGCCAGGGCGCGAAGAGCGTCCAGCAGTTTGAGATCATGCCCAAGCCGCCCGAGGAGCGCGCAGCCTCAACGCCATGGCCGCTCTGGCCACTGCAACTGCGTACGGAAAGTTCGCACGAAGAGGGCGGCACTCGCGACTGGAGTGTCGGCACCCTCAAGTTCACCGGCGACGCCGAGGGCAACGTCAAGCTGCTTCATGCTGTCCGCGTGGGTCCGCCGCCAAAGTTCGAGCCGATCGCCGGCTCCGAATTCACGCTCGACGCCGATCTTGTTTTGCTCGCGATGGGCTTCCTCGGACCCGTTCGCAGCGGCATGATCGAGCAGCTCGGCCTCCAGCTCGACAACCGCGGCAACGTCGCCACCACAAACTACATGAGCTCCGTCGACGGCGTCTTCGCCGCTGGCGACATGCGCCGCGGCCAGTCGCTTGTGGTGTGGGCGATCTCCGAAGGCCGCAAAGCTGCCGCCGCGATCAATGAGTACCTGTCCACCAAACAGGAATCGCTCGCGCGCGCTCGCCACTCCGTAGCGGTTGGCTCTCGATAGAAACCTGACGCTGGTCTCCAGATCGGCAAAAGAGCGGGCATCGACGCCCGCTCTTTTCTTTGATGCGCTGAAATCTGCACCTGCCCTGTGCTCACGGCGCGTTCCGGCACACGCAATCCCTGTACGCATCGCTCGTCGTGCTCGCCAGAGAGCAGACATACGGTTCCCAGATCAGCGACATCATGCGCATGTCTGTCCCCGGCATGTAATAGCGCAGATAATTCTGGCTTGCGGCCGAATGCGCCGTCTGATCGGCCCTGAATCCCGCAATCAGACTCTTCAGCGTGGCTGCCGTAAATGCTGGTTCGTGGTAGGTCTTCGCAAAATCGTACTCTTCGGTCCACGCCGCATCGATGCCTGTTTGATTCGACGCCGCGATGAGGCGATAGTCCTTGAGAATGGCGCGCGCCGGATCGATCGTCGCGATCGTGAACGAGGGATTGTTGCCGTGGATCGGAGAGATCGACGCTACCATCTTCGCTGCGACAGGCTTCTGCGCGGCATCCGGCTTCGCCGGCGTCAGCAACCGCACCTCGTCCATATGTGTATGCGCGAAGATCGCC
>JAJYFB010000037.1 GCA_021785495.1 Acidobacteriota bacterium
TGATGGACGCCCGCGCCGAGAACCCTGAGTTGGCCTCGGTCGACGCCGATTTCGTTCATCTCTTCTCGACATGGTTCAACCGCGGGTTCCTCATCCTGCGTCCGATCGACTGGAACACGCCGGCCATCGAGTTTTATCGCGCCATGGGCGCAGAGTTCCTGGACGAGTGGCGCAACGTGCGTCTGGACGGCGATGCGCTTGAGCGGCTGGCCAGTCAGCCGCAGCGATCGCACAGCGCGCAGCGGGAGGTTTCCCGGTGAAGATTCGCGTGATCGGCGGCGGACTGGCCGGACCGGAGGCCGCGCTGACAGCCGCGCGGCTGGGCTGTGAGGTCGATCTTTACGAAATGCGGGCTGTCATCGACGGCCAGCCGCGCCTCACCCCGGCTCACCAGACGACGGAGTTCGGCGAGCTGGTCTGCTCGAACTCGCTCAAGAGCGAGTCGCCGTACACCGCGCCCTGGCTGCTCAAGCAGGAGATGCGCCGGGCCGGTTCGGCGCTGTTGCGCATCGCCGACGAGACGGTCGTCCCGGCCGGCCACGCGCTGGCCGTCGATCGCGTCGCGTTTTCCCGGCGCATTGCGGCGGCCATCGAGGCCGAGCCGCGCATTCGCGTCTTTCGCGAAGAGGTCACTCGCCTCGACGACACAACCGGCCCAAACGAAGACGGCGCCGAGAACATCGTGCGGTGCACCATTGTCGCCACCGGGCCACTGACCTCCGCGGCGCTGAGCCGCGAGATTGAGCGGCTGACCGGCTCCGGCCACCTGGCTTTTTACGACTCGATCTCGCCCATCGTCGAGGCCGAGACGATCGACATGGACCGCGTCTACTTTGCCGCCCGCTGGGACAAGGGCACGGCCGACTACATCAACTGTCCGATGGATCGCGCCGAGTACGACCGCTTCTACGACGCGCTGGTCGCCGCCGAGGCCGCCGAGAGCAAGGACTGGGAGCATCTCGAGTACTTCGAGGGCTGCCTGCCCATCGAAGTGCTGGCCCGGCGCGGACGCGACACGCTGCGCTTCGGCCCCATGAAGCCAGTCGGGCTGCGCGATCCGCGCACCGGCAAAACGCCCTGGGCCGTGGTGCAGTTGCGCAAGGAAAATCTGCGCGCCGACAGCTACAACCTCGTCGGCTTCCAGAACCATCTGAAATTCGGCGAGCAGGCGCGCGTGCTGCGGATGATTCCGGGCCTGGAAAACGCGCATTTCCTGCGCTACGGGCAGATTCATCGCAACACGTACCTCTGCGCTCCGGCGCTGCTGCATGAAACGCTTTTTCTGAAGAACTCCGCCGCGCGGCTGGCCTTCGCCGGCCAACTCAGCGGCGTCGAAGGCTACACCGAATCGATCGCCACGGGCTTGCTGGCCGGCATCTATGCGGCGGCGATGGCGCATGGCGAGGAGCTGCGGCCCATTCCGCGCGCCACGGCCCTCGGCTCGCTGGTGCACTACATTACGCACGCCGAAGTCAAGCGCTTTCAGCCCGCCAACATCACCTTCGACCTGCTGGAGCCGCTCGAAGAGGAGACGCGAAAGAAAATCCGCGACAAAAAGGAGCGGCACAAATTGCAATGCGAGCGGGCGCTCACGGCCTTCGATGCGTGGCTGGCGGCGGCGCGTCTGTCCTGAATCGCATTCGAGAATGGGTGCTCGTCAATTCCCGCCCTTGCGGGAACGACAAATTTGGAATGCCTGCCATTTGGCTACGGACTATTGCGTTTGCTTCGATACGTGAATGGACGCCGGCTCATTTACGCCACGTTCGCCAAGCCTTTTTGCGCCACCAGCGACAAGAGCTTGAGCGAAGCGCCCTGCGGGCGCTTCGCCCCGCGTTCCCACTGGCTCACAAGGCCCGTGGTGACATTCAAATAGCGAGCAAATACGGCCTGACTCGCGCCTTCACGCAGGCGCAACGCCCGAATCTCCTCGGGACCGAGCTGCTGGATTGGCGTCAGGCAAAGCTCGTCAAACTCACGCAGAGTGCGCTTCTCCATCAATCCGGCCGCGTGAAGTCCCTCGGCTGTCTCATGAACCGACGCCATCAGCTTGCTTCGATACTGCTTCGCTTTCGTCATCGCATCTCACCTCAATCAGCGCGCCTGTAGTCACCGCGCCGCTCAAATCGCTGTCGCGATAGGCAAGCATCAACCGCGCGAGCTTCTTGAGCGCGGTCAACTCATGGGGACGGATATTCTCGGCTTCGTTCTTGGCGAAACCATGCGCAAAGATGGCGCGATCTCCAGCCCGAAATAGAACGATCGAACGAAACCCGCCAGACTTGCCTTCCCCCGGTCTGGCCAGGCGCTGTTTGATGACGCCTCCGCCCAGATCCGCCGCAATCAAGCCTCGGTTCGCATCCTGAACCGCCCTGCAAAGATCGGCATCCGCAAGACCATTCCTTCGCGCAAATCGTGCAAAGGACTTGTTCTTGTAGATAAGCATCCTCTTCGGACCTCACCTTTCGCCCAGATAACTATAGCACCGGGTATTATAGATGTCGATCATTCCACCCACTCTGCACCCCGGCGAATCCACTTCATTGCCTGTCCAGGCGCATGATATTCCACTCAATGAGATTGGGGAACATTTCCCCGCTCTTCCGTGTCCAAAGAAGAGTGGGCGGATTCGCACCGGCGGCGCATGGCGCGGACATGTACTCTGAAGGAGGGGCGTTGCGCAGTGTGCGCGCCCCAAGGAGCGAGAGGTTTCGATGCGGTGGTTGGCGATGGTGTGTGGCGTGGCGGCGCTGGGTTCCTGCGCGGCGTTGGTGTGCGCGCAGGCGGGGCAGCCGGCCGCCGCGGACAAAAAATCAGCCACCGCGCTCGTGCTTCCGCCCGCGCCTGCGGCCCTTCTGCCCGACGCCTTCGACGGCTGGGTCCAGGCGGCTCCCGCAAAGACGCTCACCGACCCGGCGCAGGCCGATCCAGCCCACGCCGCAGCGCTCAAAGAGTACGGTTTCCAGGCCGCCATCGTGGCCAATTACACGCGCGACGCGGGCGAGACGCTCAGCCTGCGCGTCCTGCGCTTTGACGATGCGAGCGGGGCCTACGGCGCTTACAGTTACTACCGGCAGAACGGCTGGGCGAAGGCCACGATCGGCTCCGGCGCGGCTTCGGACAAGAATCGCGTGCTCTTCTGGGTAGGAACGACTGTGGTCGATGCCAACTTTTCCCGCGTAGGGCCCATGTCGGCCGGCGAGCTGCGCGAGATCGCCCGCCATCTGCCGGTGGCCAGCGGAAACCGCGCTCTTCCGCCGCCCATTCTCGACGACCTGCCGCACGCCCGGCTTGTGGCCGAGACGACGCATTACGCGGTGGGACCGGCCGGTTACACGGACGCGGGCGGCGTGCTGCCGCCCGCGCTGCTCCGCTTCGACCTGGGCGTCGAAGCCCTCACGGCAAATTACGATCTACCCTCCGGGCCGGCCACGCTGACGATCCTCGATTACCCCACTCCGCAGATGGCGCACGCCCAGGTGGACGCGATTCGCGCCTATCTGAAGGCGGGTGCTCAGGCGCAGCCGCCCTGGCCCAAGCCGCTGATGGATTCCGACCGGGCCTCGCTCGAAGTGCGCGACAGCGGCCCGCTGGTGGCCCTCGTCAGCGGCGACGCCATCCCCGAAGAGAGCCATCGCCTGCTCGAATCGGTTCACTACGAGGCAGACCTGACCTCGGTGCCCCTGCCTGTCGAGTCGGAAATCGCCAAAACCGGCAAGCTGCTGATGGGCATCACCGTGCTCTGCGTGGTGGGCTCCGCGGCGGCAATTCTGCTGGGCGGGCTCTTCGGCGGCGGACGGGCGCTTTACCGCAAGGTGACGGGCAAGCCCATCTCGTCGGTTTACGACGAGGAGTTCGTCTATCTCAATCTGCGGGATGAGCCGGCGATGAAGAACGCAGCAAGCGAAAGGCCGGACCCAAAGAGTGAATGTCGCGCTCGGGCTGTGGAAAAATAGACAGAAACCGGAAGAAACCCGATGAAATCAGGGAGAATTCCGAGAACAATCCAGCGAAAATCAGGCGAATTCCCGCAGATTGCCTTTCCTGTGGATTATTCCTTAAATCAAAGAAAATAAATACGTTATTTTTGTCCACATTTTCTCTTGACACCGTCTCTCCCCGCACCTACTATGCAGCCAGAAAGTTCTGATGGTTTTGCCTCCGTTGGAACTATTCTCCCTAAGGGAAGAGCTGCCCTGTTGCCGGGCGGCTCTTTCCGCTTTCTGGCCCGGTTTGCGCAGGAGCCTCGGTGCAGTTCCTCTTTGAGGGCCGCCTGCAAGCCACAGAAGCCCGCCAGAGGGCATTCGCCCTGGGGTTCACCCCTTTCGGCCAGCAACGCGGCTGCGATATGCCTCCGGCGTCTCGATGGCGAAAGCCGTCGTTCCCGCCAGAGCCAACAGATCCTCGTCGCCGGTCACCAGCACATCCGCCTGGCCGCTGTGCGCGAGATCGAGGAGGGCTTGATCTTTCGGGTCGCGACACAGAATAGGGCAGGGCACCGCGAACTGGACCGTTTCGCAGAAGGAAACGTAAAGGCTAAACAGTTCAATACGGTAGCTTTCGGCAAGCTGAAACTTGCTGTAGCCAAGAACCCGAGCCAGTTCCCTCGCGCTTTCCTGACAAATAAGCGGTACACAGCCTTCTTTCCAATGCAGACGCATCCAGGCCAGGCGGCTGCGTGGAAACAGCAGGGCCGACAGAACGACATTTGTATCGAAAACAACGCGCGGTAGGGCTGGCATGATCAGTCAGTCGTGCGCGCCCAGGTGACTGCGTCCTTCACATCCTGTTCCGTGATTCCCAGCTTTTCGAGATGCGCCCAAATCTCCTCCAGGTGATTGCGCTCGAACGGGCGGAGGGTAATGGCGCGGCCGTCGGTGCTGATCTCGAAGTATTCCACTCCAGGAAACTGCGAGGCGACCGCTTTGGGCAGTGTGAGCTGGTTTTTGACCGTCAGTTTGGCCAGCATGGCGTCCTCCCTACCAGTAAGGAAGTAAGGAAATAAGAATACAAGGAAATCTTACCATTCCTGTCCCTACGCGACAAACCATGCCCATTGCCCGGCAGTGAGCGGAACCACGGAAAGCCGGCCAAGGACGACCAGCGGCGAATTCTGGAAGGCCTTCTCGGCTTTGATCTCCTGGAGCGATTTGGGGCGCTTAAGCCGCTTGCCGGCCTTGACGCGCACGATGGGAACCTTCGGGGCGCTGGCATCGACGCTCACGACCGAGCCCGTGCCGACGGCGGTGCGCTCGTCGCCCGTGTGATAGAAGATCCACTCGGCGCCGGGCTTCATCTCGCGCAGGTGCTTGACGGCGGCGGGGTTGGTCACGCCGTCCCAAACGGTCTCGCCGTCGCGGACAAGATCGTCGAAGGAATAAACGCCGGGCTCGGATTTGAAGAGGTAGTAGCGCATTAGTTGTCAGTGATCAGTTGTCAGTTGTCAGTTGTCAGTCCCTCCGTCCCTTGGTCCCTTGGTCCCTTGGTCCCTCCGTCCCTAGTCCCTGCCTTTCTTGCGAATCTCGATGTTCAGGCGCTTGATCTTCTGGTTGAGCGTGGAGAGCGGGATGTGGAACTGCTCGGCGGCCTCGGTCTGGTTCCAGTTGCAGCGTTCGAGTTTTTCGACGATGATGCGGCGCTCGATGACCTCGAGAATGTCGAAGAGCGAGGAGTTCGGATTGTGTTCGAGCAGCACGTCCTGAAAACTGCGGCCGGTGATGTGGCCGGGCAGCAGATCGGGGCCGATCACGGGGCCGGACGAGAGCACGACGCCGCGCTCGATGGCGTTCTCCAGCTCGCGGACGTTGCCGGGCCAGTCGTAGTCCATCAGCGCGCGCATGGCGTCGGGCGCAAGGCGGCGCGGCGGAAAGTCGTTTTCCGCGGCATAGAGATCGAGAAAATGTTGCGCGAGCAAGGGAATATCCTCGCGGCGCGCGCGCAAGGGCGGCAAATCGACGGTGATGACGTTGAGCCGGTAGAAGAGATCCTCGCGGAATTTGCCTTCGCGCACGGCCTGGCGGAGGTCGATGTTCGTCGCGGCCAGAATGCGCACGTCCACCTGAATCTCCTGAATGCCGCCCAGGTGCATGAAGCGCTTGTCCTGCAAAACGCGCAGAATTTTGGCCTGGGTATCGAGGCCCATGGTCGCAATCTCGTCGAGGAAGAGCGTGCCGCCGTTGGCGACTTCGAAGAGCCCTTTTTTGGAGGCGACGGCCGAGGTGAAGGCGCCCTTGACGTGGCCGAAGAGCGTGGATTCGAGCAGTTCCGAGGGCATGGCCCCGGTGTTGATGGGGACGAAGGGCTTGTCCTTGCGCGGCGAGTTGGCGTGAATGGCCTTGGCGATGACCTCCTTGCCGGTGCCGCTCTCGCCCAGAATCAGCACCGTGGAGCGGCTGGGCGCCACCTGCGCCACCAGATCGAAGACCTTCAACATGGACTCGCTTTTGCCGACGATGTTCGCGAAGTTGTAGCGCTGTTTGAGGGTGCGCTTGAGCTGGATATTCTCTTCTTCGGCGCGGCGGCGGGCGATGGCCGAGCGGATGTCGGCCAGCAGTTTCTCGTTGTCCCAGGGCTTCTGGACGAAATTCTCCGCGCCGGCGCGGATGGCCTCGACGACATGGTCCACCGTGCCGTAGGCCGTAATCATGATGACCGGCAGATCGGGCTGGCGCTCCTTGAACTGGGGCAAAAGCTCCAGGCCGCTCTGGCCCGGCAGCGCCAGATCGAGCAGGACGAGATCGAAGTTGTCGTGCTCGACGAGGTGGAGCCCCTCCTCGCCGTTGGTGGCGGTCGTTACCATGTAATTTTCGAAGCCAAGCAGAACCTCCAGCGACTCGCGAATGCCCGCCTCGTCATCGACGACCAGAATCGAGGCGGCCGGGACACTGGCGGCTGTGGAGCCGGATGCAGTCAACGTGATTTCTTCCTCGGTGCGTGAATCAGGCATGAACGGAATTCCTCATGAGGGGAAACTCGAGATGAAAGGCGGTGCCCGCGCCGATGGCGCTTTCGACGTGAATCTTGCCCGCGTGCTCTTGCACGATGCCGTAGCTGACGGCCAGTCCCAGGCCGGTGCCGCGTTTTTCGCCAGGGTTGTTCTTGGTGGTGAAGAATGGATCGTAAATGCGCTGAATGTGCTCGGGCGCGATGCCGGAGCCGGAGTCGGCGACGATCGCTTCCACGTGGCTGTTGGCGAGGGTCGCCACGCGCACGCGGCCGCCGCCGGGCATCGCCTCTTTGGCGTTCAGCAGCAGGTTCAGAAAGACCTGCTGCAGTTTGCCGGGATTGCCGTTGATGGGCGGCAACTCCTCGGCCAGTTCCAGATCGACGAGAATCTGCGCGGTCTTGAAGGGGTGTTCCAGCAGCGAGACGGTCTCGCGAATCACCTGATTGAGGTCGAGGGCGCGAAACTCGGTTGTCGAGGTGCGCGAAAAATTCAGCAGGCCGTTGGCGATCTCCGAGGCGCGGAAGCTCTGCTGGATGATTTTGTCGAGCACGGGCGTCAGCCGCGCATCGCCGCGCATTTGTTTCGAGAGCATCTGCGCGAAGGAGGAGATGACGGCCAGCGGCGTGTTGATCTCGTGGGCCACGCCGGCGGCGAGCAATCCGATGGAGCTGAGTTTGTCGGCCTGCGCCAGTTGGTTTTCGAGCGTAACCCGATCGGTGATGTCGTCGACCAGGACGATGCGGCCCACGGGAACGAAGTCACGCGAGAGCAACGGAGCGACGGCGATATTGGCCGTGCGCGGCTCGCCGGCCCGCGTGGTCAGACGGAATTTGTACAGATGATGCACGCCCGGCTCGTCGTGAAACTCTTCGATCGCCTCGAGGAACTCCGCGGGAAATACGGCGCCAAGCGCCTGGCCGATGGCTTCCGAGCGGCTGAGTGCGTACATGGCCTCCATCTGCGCGTTCCAGCTTTCGATGCGGCCGTTGAGGTCGAGGGCGAAGATGCCCACGTTGATCGATTCGACAATGTTTTCGTTGAATTCCTTGAGCCGCTCGAACTCGGCGATCTTGTCTTCCAGGCGTGCGTAGAGCGAGGCGTTCTGCAGGGCGATGCCGATGTAGCCGGCCAGGGATTCGAGCAGCTCGACATCCTCACTCGAAAGAAAATCGCCGCCCAGCGTGCGGCCCAGGCCGATAATGGCAATGGTGCGGCCGGACTCATTGCGCGACGGAGCGGCGCCGTTGAGATCCGCCGTGCGCGCCGTGCGGCCCTGGCCCGAAGGCGATCCGGCGACGCGGCAAGGCAGGTAGTAATTGAGGTCGAGCAGAGCCGCCGTACGCTGCTGCGCCTCTGGCAGATGCAGCGCCTGCTGCGCGTTCTCGAAGAAGATGTGCGAGTGATCGCCGATGCGGTCGAAGTGCAGAAAGCCCAGGTCGAGGCGCTTCGGGCTCTCCCCTTTCGGATTGAGATCTTCGGGAAAGCCATGCGCGGCGGCCAGGCGCGGATCGCCCGCGTCGCTGGCCAGGAAGATGGCCACGCGGGCCACCAGCAGCGTGCGCGGCAACTGCTCGACGATGGCGTTGAGCAGCGCATCGAGATCGGTTTCGGAACCCAGGCCGCGGCCGAACTCGACCAGCGCCTTGCGGTAATCATAGCGATGGCGGTCGAAGGCGCGATCGACCCAGCCCTGAATGCGGCGCTTGAGGGGATCGAAGACCGCGGCCGTGATGAGGATGGCCAGCACCAGGCCCCACTCACGCACTGCCTGCGGCATGGCGTTGTGCACCAGGACGGAGATCAGGGCGATCGTGCCAAAGTAGCCGCCCAGCAACAGCACCGTCGCCAGCGTGTAGGCCACGCCGCGCTTGAAGATCAGATCCGTATCCATCAGCCGGTAGCGCACGATGGCCCAACTGAAGGTGAGCGGCAAAAAGATCAGCGAGAGGCCGGCCAGATTCATCAGCAGTTGCGGCGGGTTGAGCCGCAGCAGATATGGAACCGCGTAAAAAAAGGTGAACGGCAGAACGGCCAGCAGGGTTCCGCGCGTCACCCATTTCAATTGCTGGCGCAGGAGCGGCGTGGTGGCGCGGCTATAACTGCGCAGGAAGAGCAGCGCGGCCAGGATGTAGAAGACCGCGTCGTAGCCGGTGGCGATCTGGTTCAGCCGGTCCAGCAGCAGTTTGGTGGCTTCGCGCGTCGCGATCGACCAGAGCCACAGCCCCAGCAGTCCGGCCCCTGGCGCGTAGATGGCCGGCAGCAGCCAGCGGCGGCGCAGCTTCTTCAGCCGCTCCTCGGGAAAACTGAGCGCGAAGTGCAGAAACAGCCCCGGCTGCAGGGCTTCGGCGGCGACGTTCGTCCAGAAGACAATCCAGTCCAGAAGGCCAAAAGAGCCGGTGTAATGCAGCGCATAGAGCGCGAAGGAGACCAGGCAAAAGAGATAAAAATGCGTCGAACGCGGCGCGCCCCAGCGGCGAAAGAGAACGTAAAGGCCGATGACCAGATAGATCAGCCCGATGAGGCGCAGGCCGATCTGCAGGCTGTGATCGGCCGGCACGGGAACCACCGGTACCGGCGCGTCAATGGGAATGCCGTCGCGCGTGATGAAGTAGCGAATCTGCCCGTAAGGGCCAATGGCATAGAGAGCGCGCTCCAGGTCGGAAACCCGCGTTACGGCGCTTACGTCCTCGTCGGGCGACAAGGTGACGCCCGTCAGCAGGTCGCCCGACTCAATGTGCGCGCGCTGGCCGGGCGAATCCGGTAGCACCCGGTCCGCCCGCAGTCCTCCGTGCGCCTCGCGCCACCAGACGCCATCGGTCGGCTGCTGAAACTGCCGCTCCTCGATCAGGTTGAAGACCGCCAGAAGAAACAAAGCCGCCGTCGCCAAGGCCATCAGTGTTGCCCGCGCGCGATTGAGGAAGCTTTGATCCATACGAGGGAGGTTTCCTACGGCCGGAATGCTAGCACGTGCCTTGCCACAGCGGGCGTAGCGCCGAAGCCCCTGCAGCCGACAACTAATTGTCTCAAATTACGCACGATACCGGCTTGCGGTTCCGCACGATCTTCTGTCGCCGCGCGCCGGATTCGCCGCAAAATCAAAAATTCAGGAAGTTGGATTCCAAAAAACAGATGTACATATGATAAACGGTATATATTTCATCCAGAGAAGGTTATTTCGCTCGGGTTGCGCCTGCTCCCCGCGCCATCCGGCAGGAGGTTGAATGACCAGGAGTTTCAGCGCCTTGCACGCGAGGAATCACCGCGCCATGTTTGCCTCTGGCGCTGCTCGCCCACCGGCCTGGCGATGCGATGCGACGAGCGGTTGACGTAGAGCGTCCAGGGCCTGCGCACAGGCGGCCCGCTTGATTGACCTCATTCCGCCTGGCCGTTCTTCGCCTGTTTCCGTGCGCAGACAGGAGCGCCATTTTCCGCCTTCGATGCCGCCTGTGATATTCTCCAGCGTTCGGTGGCAATGCGCATGGCGTGCCGCCGGAAACGATGCCGTTTCGGATCGCGACCCTCTCCGGGCGCGCCGGTCAACCGGGGACAGCAGCACCTTCAGCACGGGAGCCGTTTCAAGATGAGAGAAACTTTGGGCGTTTTACTGGCGGGCGGAGCGGGCGAGCGGCTGTTTCCTCTGACGCGCGACCGGGCCAAGCCCGCCGTGCCGTTTGGCGGCCACTACCGCATCATCGACGTCACGCTTTCCAATTGCATCAACTCCGGTCTGCGCCGCGTCTACATCCTGACGCAGTACAAGGCGCTGAGCCTGAACCGGCACATCCGCGAGGGCTGGTCGAGCGTGGTGGCGCAGGAACTGGGCGAGTTCTACGAGCTGATGCCGCCCATGCAACGCACCGGCGCCAATTGGTACATGGGCACGGCCGACGCCGTCTACCAGAACATCTATTCGATCGGCAGCGAGCAGCCCAGTCACGTCATCATCCTCTCCGGCGACCACATCTACAAAATGAACTATAGCCGCATGCTGGCCTATCACAAGGAAACAAAGGCCGACGTCACGCTGGCCACGCTGCCCATCGCGCCCGAGGAGGTCTCGCGCTTTGGCGTCGTCGAGGTGGCGCAGAGCGGCGAGGTGCAGGGCTTCCAGGAAAAACCGGCCACCACCAGCTTCCGCTCGCCCTTCAATCCGCACGCGGTCGATGCCTCCATGGGCATTTACATCTTCAACACCGGCGTGCTGCTGAAGGCGCTGATCGCCGACGCCGACGACGCCGAGTCCAAGCACGACTTCGGCCATAACATCCTACCCAACCTGCTTGGCAAGAAGAAGATGATGGCCTACAGCTTCGTCGACGAGAACAAGAAGGAGGCGCTCTACTGGCGCGACGTGGGCACGCTCGACGCCTACTACGAAGCGAATATGGACCTCTGCTCGGTCACGCCGGTCTTCAACCTCTACGACACGAACTGGCCCATTCGCACCCGCGTGCGGCAATACCCTCCGGCCAAGTTCGTCTTCGGCGAGCCGGGCCGTTCGGGCATGGCCGTCAACTCGATCATCACGGCTGGCGTCATCATCTCCGGCGCTTCCGTGTACAACTCCGTGCTCTCGCAGGACGTGCGCGTCAATTCCTACTCGGACGTGGACGCCAGCATTATCTTTTCGCATGTCAACATCGGCCGTCACTGCCGCATCCGGCGGGCGATCATCGATCGCCACGTGCATATTCCCGAGGGCACGGTCATCGGCTACGATCCGGTCGAAGACAAGCGCCGCTACTTCGTCACGCCTTCGGGGCTGACGATCGTGACACGCGACGCCTCGCTGTTCGAAAACCCGGTCACCCCGGAGTTCGGCAAGCAGTGCTGAACCAGCCGGCACGGCTTCGCAGATGGACGCCATCCTTCAACCGCGCATCGCGCGCAATTCGGAGAGACGATGCCCCATCCGCAGCATCCAAACCCGCCCGTCACCGAATCCTTTCACGAGGAGACGGTCTGGAAACAACTGAAAACCGTGCGCGACCCGGAGATTCCAGTCAACATTGTCGATCTTGGCCTCGTCTACGCCGTCGCCGCCGAGGACGTTTCCGGCGGCAAGCGCGTCCTGGTGCGCATGACCTTGACGGCCCCCGGCTGCGCCATGTCCGGCGTGATCAAGGCCGAAGTCGAGCGGAAACTTGCGGCCCTCGCCGGCGTGTGCGAGGTTCGCGTCGAGATCGTCTTCGATCCGCCGTGGGACAAGAGCAAAATGTCGGAAGCCGCCAGGCTGCACCTCGGCTTCGAGATGGACTCAGGCCCCTCCCCGTCGAACGCCGGCCCCTTCAGAGTCCTGCGCTGAGCGGGCTCTGCGCGGGATTGCGTTGGGAGCGGATCAGGGCGCGATTTCCTCGACGGAGAGCCCTTCCTCTGGCCGCAGGTAGCCCTTGCGCCGGAACCAGTCTTCCATGGCCAGGCGCAGCCGCTCAAGGGGCACGCGATGGCCGGCCTCCAGCAGACCGTCGCCGGCAGGAAAGGTGTCGTCAAAGACCGCTTCGTTGGTGAAGTTGCGCATGGCGAAGCTGTCGATCTGGCGGATGGGGCAGGCGTGGCGCGCTCCGGCTGCGTCGATCCGTGCAATCGAGATGCGGCGCGCGAACATGACTCCACTCTACAGGAGCCGGCGCGCCGCACAGCTTCCCTTGGCCGCGCCGCAAGAAAAGAGCCTCGGCCGCGCCAAAAGCACGCGAAGAGATTCTCGTCCGCCGTTACTCCGGCCCGTGGGGCGCGATGCGGATCAGGTCGAGACGCCCCTCTGCCGAGCCCGCATCCTCCAGCACGAAATCGGGTGCGGCGGCGGGCACGGCGACGACGCCGCGCGGCGGCAAATCGACCGGAGCGAACTCCGGCCCGGTGAGACGCCCCGCTCCCGAAGCGGCAAACAGGTAGGCCAACCCCGGCGCTTCACCGCCGCGCAGGCTGGCGCTCGTCCGGCTCTCCGCCGGCGCGATCCGTTCCATGTCAAAGTACTCCGCGTCGATCAGCACGGTGCGATCGGCAAGCTGCTGCGGCGCAATCTTGCCGGCGCGCGTCACCAGTTTCGTCGCTTCAAGGGACTTGGCGATGTGCAGCTCGCGCGGACGGCCGTAATCAAACATGCGATAGGTCAGGTCGCAGTTCTGCTGCGTCTCCAGCAGAATCGATCCCGGCCAGATGGCGTGAATCGTCCCCGCATCGACATAAAGCGTGTCGCCTGCGGCCACCGCGACCGCATTCAGGCTGGTTTCGAGGGTTCCTGCGCGAATTTCTTCCTCGATTTGAACGAGTGTTACGCCGGGCTTCACGCCCAGGGCGACCTTGGCGCCCGGCTCGGCGGCCAGCGCGTACCAGCACTCGGTCTTGCCGCGCGGCTCGCCGTACTTTTGCGCCATCGCATCGTCGGGATGCACCTGCACGCTCAGTTTTTCCCGCGCAAAGAGGGTCTTCAGCAGCAGCGGCGACGCCGACGAGCGGGCGCGCGGGCCCAAAAGCGCCTCATGCTCCTCGGCAAAGAGCGCGGCCAGCCGCTTGCCCGCGTGCGGCCCGGTGGCCACCCGGCAATCGTCGCCCGTCAGCCACACCTCGCCGATCGGATCGTCGTCGGCGACGCGATCGTACCACGGGCGCAGATCGCGAAATCCCCACACGCGCCCCACAAAGATGGGATCGATACCAAACGGCGGCAATGTTGTCACGTTTCCTCCAGAATTTCCATCTTTTTACGCATTGCTACCCACTCTAGCAGAGTGGCGAAGAGGCTCGTGCTAGGCCAGTCCCAGCCCGCCGTCGACGGCCAGCGTCTGGCCGGTGACAAAGTGCGGACCTGTGGCGAAAAAAAGCACGGCCTGGGCGACCTCGGCGGCCGAACCGTTGCGGCCCATCGGAGTTTTGGCGGCGAAGCGGGCGGCTTCGAGCCCCGTTCTGCGCTGCGCCTCGCCGCGCAGGTCCGACGCAGCGAAGGCATCGGCGGAATCCGCTGCTCCGTCTGTTTCTTCTCGCAGAGGGATTTCGATCCAGCCCGGTGCCACGCAGTTCACGCTGACCTCGGGCGCGAAGGCCTTGGCCATGGCTGCGGTAAGCATGTGCAGGGCGGCCTTCGAGGCGCAGTAGTGCGCATGGCCGGCCCAGGGATGGAGACCGCCCAGCGAGCCGATGTGAACGATGCGGCCTTGCGTCCTGCGCAGATGCGGCAGAGCCTCGCGGGCCACCAGAAACGGGCCGCGTGCGTTGGTCTCGAAGACCTCGTCCCACTCTGCGAGCGTGAGGCTTTCCAGAGCGGCCGAGCGAAAGACGGCGGCGTTGTTGACGACGAGGTCCAAACGGCCAAACTCGCCCGTGACAGCCTCGACGGCGGCGCGCACCGAAGGCTCGGAGCGCACGTCGCAGGGCAGGACGCGGGCGCGGTGGCCCAGCGCGGCGATGGCGCTTGCCGTCGCCTCCGCCTCGGCCTGCGAGGCGCGATAGGTGAGGGCGACATCAGCTCCGGCCTGCGCCAGCGCCAGCGCGATGGCGCGGCCGATGCGTCGCGCGCCTCCGGTGACGAAAGCGGTCTGGCCGGCAAGAAGCGCGTTGGCTGGCGGGGAACTCATGGCGCGACGCGGCGAATCCGAAGCCGCCATCATTCCTTCGGCTGCGCGGAGGGCGGGCTGGTCTTCGGCGCGCCGCCGGAGTTTGGCCCTGAGCCGGAGTTCGAGTAGACCGAGTACTGGCCTACCGGCCGCTTGAGGCGAATCTCCATCGACAGCGCGGGTTTGTCGATCTTGAAGCTGTGGCCGTAGGTTTGGTAGCCGTTGGCGATCACCTGCAGCGTCACCGTGTCGCCGATGGGAATCACGTCGATTTTGGCCACGCCGTCGTCGTTGGTTTTCACTTCCAGCGCGCCCGTGTCGTGGTCGCCCTCGGTGGGATGGAAGATGACGTGCGCTCCGAGGATCGGCTTGCCGTTATAGTCCTTGAGCACCGTGACGCGAATGTTGGCCGAGGGCGGAGGCGTCTTGTATTTGCGGCCGCGGTAGTGATCGCTCTGGGCGGCGAGCGCCAATGGGCCGAGCAACAGGCTGGCGCCCGTGAGCAAAACGCAAAGACGGGAGTGTGAACGGTGCAACATGGCCTTCATTTTATCGCGCTCCGCAGGGAGAAAGCTGGCTGAAACGATGGCACAAACGCAGAAGCCCGATCGCGGCGGAGCCTCTGGCAAAATTCTCGGACGCAGGCGGAATCCGGGCGGCTATCTCCCCGGTTGCTGTCACAAAATCTAGCGCTTTCCGAAGCGGTAGACGATTCCAGTGGTGAAGCCGCGGCTGTTCTGAACCTTGGAGCCAAAGCCAGTGGCAAAATACTCGGGGGCGAGTTTGAAGCCGACCGTTGGGCTCAGGTTATACTCGCCGACGATGCTGGCGCTGACGGCATATGTGCCGCCATCGGAATAGATCCCAAGCATACTCGGCGGGATGCCGTTGGTATCGCCGGAGAAATTGCCATAGGCCCATCCGGCCAGCAGGCGTCCGGAGACGGCGTACTTCGGCTGCATGTAAAAGCGGTAGATGGGGCCGCCCAGCACGTTATACATGCTGACCTCGGGCCGGGTGAACTGGCCCTGGCTGTAGGCGTTCAGGCCGACGAAGGCGGTGCCGTAGTAGCCGCGGCCGTCGATCATGTAGCCCAGGCGCTCGTTCGAGAAGCGGATCAGGCCCGTCTCCCATCCGTAGAAAGTCAGCCGCTGCAGCGGTTGGCCGGAGACAATGCCCGGACCGGGCTGAAAACGCAGATAGCCCATGTCGATGAAGGTCTGCCAGCGGCGGCCGAAGGCGTCGTGAATCGCGGCGGCCCGGCGCTGCTCGCGGCGCTGGCGGATGCGCGCCTGCACAATGGCCTCGCCCGACGTTTCTCCGGCGAATGACGGCGCAGGGCTGGCCTGCGCTCCGGCCTGGTCGGGCGCAGCGGCGGAACTCGAAGAGCTCTGTGCGAGTGCGGCTGGCGCGGCGGGCAATGCGAAGGCCAGCAAAAAAGCGAGACGGCGAAAAGAAGACATCGTGATCGGGATTCCTCCACGGGAGTGCGAGAGCGCGCCCCAACGGCCAGCAGGCTCCCCCCATTGGTATTAAACCATCTTCGGGGGAAGATCTGCGCCGGATTCAGCAGGGAGGGCTGTTTCCTGTTGGACGTGCGAGACGGCAAAGGGACAGCGCCGGGGCAGCCTCTACAGCCGCTTGAGAAAGGCCAGCGCCTCGGCCAGTTGTGGAAACCGCGCCTCGTCGGCCTTGAACTCGCGCGAGTGGACCGAGCGGCGCAGGCCGTTCATGCGCACCGGATGCTTGAGGTGCAGCATCTCGTGGTAGAGCAGGTACTCGATGGCGTAACGCGGGCTCGATGGCCGGTCGAAGACGCGGCTGACGACGATGGTGTTGTGCGCGGCGTCGTAATGGCCGAGCGAGCGTTTGGCGTGGTGCTCGCTCCAGGTTAGGTTCGGCCGGCCCAGCAGCCCGCAGAAGAACCGCGCGTTGAGCGCGTCGAAGACCTCTTCGAGATGGTAGTAGCGGCCCTCGGGGCCGTAGTAGCGCTTGGAGCCGCGCGTGGTGCGGATCAACTCGGTCTGCCGCTGCACGGCGGCCGAGGCGGCGAACCGCTTGTAGCGCAGGTTTTGCGCGCGGTCGATGGGCCGGCGGTAGAGCTTGGCCAGCAAAATGTGCGCGATGGCGTGCAGCACCGGATCGGGCGCGCCTTCGAGCAGGTCCGAAAGACTGGCGAAAAGCCGCCCTTCGCGCAGCCGGATGGTCGTGTTCAGCGACGTAAACCGCCGGAACCGCACCTCGACGGGCGGCATCGGCGCGCGCGGGCGCAGTGCGCGGTACTCTTCGGCGAAGATGGCGGCGACATCGAGGGCCACTGAGGGCAGAATAGCAGGCGGGCAGGAGGCAGGGAGCAGGGGCCAAGGAGCGGGGTGCGGTTTCGGGGACGCGCTGACAAGAACCCGCATCCCGGCCGGCGCAAAAAATAAACCGGAACCGGGAGCATCCATGGCGCGTATCCTGTTCTCGATCGGGGAGGCACTCATGTTTTGCAGCGGATGCGGTCAAGTGATGCAAGCTGGTCAGGCATTCTGCCCCAGTTGTGGCCGGGCGTCGGCGTCGGCCGTCCCTGCGCCCGGCCTAGCCTACGAGCTGGAGCGGTATGCCAGCAAGGTGCGCGTGCTTGGCATCCTCTGGATGGTCTATGCGGGGCTCTCGCTCGTGCTCGGATTCGCCGCCATGAGCTTTGCGCGCGCGTTCTTCTCGGGCGGCTTTGGTCCGTGGGGCATGGGCCATCCCCTCTTTCCCGGCTGGTTCGGCCCGGCGCTCATTCATTTCATCTGGCTGATTCTCGCGCTGCGCGCCGTGGTCTGCGCCATCGCCGGCTGGGGTCTTCTCGAACGCACACCGTGGGGCCGGATCGTCGCCATCATCGCCGCCGTTCTCAGTATGCTCAAATTCCCCTTTGGAACCGCGCTCGGTGTGGCCACGCTGGTTCTCCTGCTCGGCTACAGAAATTCGACGCTTTACGACAATCTGTGAAGAGCGGCCAGGGGCGAAGAGACTGCGTGACGGGACCGCAGAATTTCCATTCAAGGCTGCGCCGCTGAATCCGCCCGCACGGCTTCGACCGGCCCAATCTCCAGCCGGTCGCCGCGTACGGTTTCGGTCTCGCGCACCGTGCCGGCCGGAAGCTCAAGCACACTATGCGCCGTCAGGCACGCCGAAAGGCGCCAAGCTCCGACGTTGTGGCGGATTTTTTTGACGCGCCATTGGCGATCCAGATAGACAAGATCGATCGCAAAACGCATGAAAAACGTATGCACGGACTCGCAGGGAATGATCCACAGTCCTTCGCCGGGCAACAACTGTTCCCGGCCCAGAAGTCCCTTGTTGCGCGCTGCCGCCGTGTTGGCTGTTTCAAGCCGCGTGGCCAGCACCGTGCCGCGCGTTGCGTTGCGTGCCTGCTGCACTCCCGCAAAGACGGAGGGGCGCGGAGTCAACCGGCTCCGCGCCCCCTTGATCAAATTACGTAAGAAATTCATGCTCTGGCTGTTGCCGTCTGTTCCATGGGTTCAGGGCCATCCCTACGGCTGCGAGGAACTATCCCCGCCGGAAGAAGAACCGCCGGAGGCGCCAGTGGTCGTCGATCCTCCCCCCGTACCGAATTGTCCAGACGACTGAACCACCAGCGGCTTTTCGGGTTTCATGCTGTCCACCAGCTTTTCCACCGGAATGGCCGTAGGCGAGGCCGGCAGTGTATTCTCAGCCGTCTTGGCATCCGGCTGGTGCATGGGGATGTTCGAGTTCGGCGGAATGAAGTGCGGATCGGGATAATTGAGTTCCGGTCGCGCCGTGCCGGCTGGAATCGGTGAGACGATCTCCGGCGTCACCATTACGATCAACTCGGTGTCGTTCTTGGTCTTTTGTTCGGACTGAAAGAGTTTGCCAAGAATCGGGATGTCGCCGATGAAGGGAATTTTGTCGAAGGTATCCTGAATCTCCTTGTCCAGCAGGCCGCCGATGATGAAGGTCTGACCGTCCTTCAACTCCACCTCGGTATTGACCTTGCGATCGCTGATGGCGGGCACAACGAATCCGGAGAGCTGAATCTCGTGGCTGTAGTCCAGCGCGCTGACCTCCGGGGCCACCTGCAAACGGATGGTGCCGCGCGGCGTCACCGTGGGAATGAAGTTCAGCCGGATGCCGTAGTCCTGAAACTGAATGCTGACGGTGCTCATGCCGCCCGCGGCGCCGGAGACCACCGGGTACGGAAACTGACCGCCCGCCAGGAAACTGGCCTCTTTGCCGTCGGCGGCCAAAAGATTCGGCTCCGCCAACACCTCGGCGATGCCGGTGGTTTCCAGGGCGTGGATGTCGGCGCCCACGTTCAACCCCGGCAGAAAGGCAAAAATACTGCCTTCGGTGCCGATCATCGCCGAACCGGTCGTTCCGGTCGCTCCGCCCAGACCCGTTGAACTGGACGCCGCGGCTCCGGTGGTTCCGCCGGCGATTCCAGTGAGCGTCGGCGGATAAAACTGCCCGGTCGTAATGCCGCCCAGCGCATTGCCCAGTCCTAGGTCAAAGAGGTTGACGCCCAGCGTCAACGCCTTGGTCCGGTCCACGCTGACAAAACGCACTTTCAGCAGAATCTGCGGGTCGGACTTGGGCACCCTTACGTCCAGAAGGTTGACCACTTTGCCGCCGGTCGAAGCGATTTTGACGGCGCGCGCCGAAGCCGTCAAGTCCTGGACTGTGCCGCGCAAAAAGACCGAGCTGTTACGAAAGGAGACGTTGATCGCCTGATCCGGCAGTTCCTTGCGCATCTCGCGCCGGATGGCGTTCAGCTTTTCGTTGATCGCGCCGCTATTCTCCCGCACAATCACGGTGAAGAACTGTCGTCCTCCGCGGATGTCCCAGACAATCAGGCTTGTCGAGCCAATGCCTTTGCCGGTAATCATGATTTCGGTCGGGCTGACCGAAGCGGCCATGGCGATGCTGCCGTCGCCCAGGGCCACACGCCGGATCGGCTGCGCGGTATCCACCAGCACGGCTTTACCCACTTCGACATTCAACTCGTTGGATGAGTCTTCAAACGCGGCTCCCGCCGATGGCGCGGCGGAGGGGGCGGTCTGCGCCCACACGGCCGGCCCGGCGCTGAAGACCGCGGTCAGCACGCTGCACGATGCGAGGATGAAGCCAGTCGTCGATCTCAATGCTGTCCCTCGGGTAATGCGAATTTCTGTTCCGTGGTTGTTGCGCCATTGCTCACAACAACCGAATAGGTGTTCGACACCGGTTGCGGGCGGCGTCTGCCGCTCGCGTGGTGCGCGGCCGGCGCAGGCGCGCCCGAAGCGAAGATCTGATTCATCGCCGCAGGCGGCACCTTCGCGGTTTCCGTATCCAGCGGATTGCGCAGCACCAGTTGAATCTTCAGCGAGTTGGCCGCCAAACTCAGCATCTCCGCCTGTTCCGGCGTCACCAGCAGATTGACGACCTGGACCTGTTTGGGCTTGCCGGTCGCATCCTTCTGGATGTCGGTGCCCGCCGAAAGAACCTGAATGTCCTGCAGGAGCGTCTGCGTCTGTTGTTCGTTCGAATTGCCGGGCGCATTCGGCGGCGTCCCCGAAGCCAGCACATCCACGCGCGTACCCGGAATCACAAAGCCGGCCACGCCCACCACGTCGTCCACGCGCACCGCGCAGGCGCGCATGCCCTTGGGAATGGTCGGGGCCAGTCCGCCTCCGGCGCCGGGACCGGCCAGACGGCTTTCCAGGACCGGCTCGCCCTGGTAAATGTCGGAGACGGCTCCACGGCCGACGGCATCGCTTGCCTTGAGAATTGCCCCCTGCGGCGCTGCGCCGGCAATCTGGATCGTCGTCAGATCCGAAGCCGTCAGCACCGTGCCGAGAGCAATGTCCTTGGCCGCCGCGACCACGCGCACCGTGGCCATTGGCTTGGAGGCCGCCACGCGCGCGCCCACCAGGTGAATCACTATCCATGTGCAACCACTGGCCACCAGCAATGCGACAACTAGAATCGTGAGCAGTCTTCGATTCATCCCGACTCCGTTCAAACCGGCGGATTGCCTGCTTCCGCCTTACTTGCTTTGTCCCTCGGCCAAGGCAGTCCCCGACCGTCTTCTGTACACCACTCCATCTTCCATGCCCGCGAGGAACGATTGCACACAGTGTAGACGCCTCGCAATTGAGCTGTCCCGCCCGGAAACACTTTTCGCAAACCAAGGTACCTAGAATGCTACGGGGGAATCGTTTAAGCCTTGAAATTCTGAATAGAATACTAATACCACGGACGCTGGCGGCTGGACGCAAAAATCTGCGCAGTCGCGGCCGCCAGAGTTCGTCGAACCGCGATCGCTGTGCAATCCCTGGAGGCCGCTTTTGGCTCGTCGTGCGTTGAAACAGGAAGATTCGGTCTCCGCGGCATGGAAGATCCTTCATGACCGGCTGGACATGGACGCCGATACCGGCGCAACTTCCGGAGGAACGGCGTCCGCGATCGCCCTCCTCGAGCCTGTGCCCTTTCTCGGCGTATTGCCGGCGATGCCGGGCCGCGATACGCTGCTGCTCACGCTGCCGTCTCCTCCGCACCAGGGGCCGTTCACCTTCGCAGGGTCGCTTCTGGTTCACTCGCTGGCTGCGGCCATTCTCTGGTTCGGCTTTGCTTACAGCCCGCGCATCATTCGCGTGGACACGAGCCGCGCCATGGTGCGCGAACTCGAGTAGATCGGAG
>JAJYFB010000180.1 GCA_021785495.1 Acidobacteriota bacterium
AAGTTCAGCCATGCAAATAGAATAGTAAGCTTCATTTCAATCGTCAATCGTTATCTTAGCGCTTATGGGTCTGCCACCCGTCATTATCGTGGCGAATCTGCCGCTCTCAATCGGCGTTGCGCCTGAATCGATCAACCCCTGTCTGTATATTCTCTCGTCACGTTTCGCGGCGCACAACCGCCGCGCGGCGGCAAAGCCGGCCGGCACGCAGGTGTTAGAGCGAAGAGGCGAGACAGGCGCAGACGGCGCGTAAGAGAGCGCCGTGCGGTGTCGAGCGCAGGCGCTCGGCTTCTTCGGCGCAGTCGAGCGCCTGAGAAAAATCGTTCTGGCGCAGAGACTCGCGCGCGCTCTGACGCAGGCGGTAGGCGTGCGCCGTGAGCACGAGCAGCGGGCCAAGATCGGCACCGCAACGCGAGCAGGTCTCCGCGCCGCGAAAGCGCGCCCGGCAGACGGGGCAGATCACCGGCGCGAAAACTACCGGCGCAGAGACTTCCGGGATCGCGGCGCGCGGATGAGCTGCGGCCACGGTGTTTTCCGCGCTCTCTGCCGCGGAGGACTCCGCGCTCATGGACGGCCCTCGACGAAGAACAGCAGCTCGCGCAGGCCGTCGGCGGATTCCTGGAGCGCCTGCGCGTCTCCGGCTTCGAGCGCGGCCTCGATGGCCTGGTTGAGATCGACGATCTCTTCCCGGTCTTCGTCGTGAACGCTCGCAAGCAGTGCACGGGCGCGTTCGACGAGCTGCCGCGCCTCATCGGCATCCGCGCCGGAGAGGTCTGCAGCGCCGCCGTTCGCGCCATCCGTTCTTCCGCCTTCGATGACCGGAAAGCCCGCTGCAGCGGCCTCATCCTCTTCCAGTTCGCCGCCGTCAAAATCCTCCGCATCCTCGTTCGCATCTTGCGCTTGATGCTGCGCACGGTGCGCTCCGGGTAAAGCACAAGCTGATTGCGCGCGGCCTCGCCCACCAGCAGTTCGCCCGTGGGCGAAAGGCCAACGACCGAGGGCAGGATGTTTTTGCCGCCCGATTCGAGCACAACGACCTTGCCATCCACAAAGGCCGCGACCTCGGAGTTGGTAGTACCCAGATCAATGCCGACGATGATCTCCTGCGTTGCATCTTCCATGGCGTTTATCCCTTTGTTCCTGCGCCTGCGCGGGCCACCTTCACCTGCGCGACGCGATAGATTTCTCCGTTCCACTCGTAGCCGTTGCGGAAGACTTCAACAACAGTTTCCTCCGGCACATCCTCGGTCAGCTCGATCGCGAGGGCGCTCATCGTGCGCGGATCGAAGGGGCGATCGAGGCAGTGGAGAGGACGCACGCCCAACTCGCGCAGCGCCTCTTCGAGCCGGTCCAGCGTAAGGCTGCTGCCGGCCACCAGCGATTCAGCCAGCTCCCGCGCTTTTCCGGTTACCGTATCTGCCCGGCCCAATCGCCGGCTGAGCCACGAGAGACGCCATTGCGCCAGATCTTCAGCGGCAGCGCGGGCCGTGGCTACGGTTCGTTCCAGGCGCTCATGCAATTCGAGCAGAAGATCGATCTGCGGCATGAGTGGAGCGGATTCTTCTTCGGCCTCCGGCTCGTCTTCCGGCTGGTGCGTCCCCGATTCAAGCAGATCGCTCAGCAGCTTGAACTGGCGCCCCTGCAAGCGCACCTCCTGCGCGAGGGCCGTCATCGCCGACCACAAACTGTAGAGATCGCAACCGCCCACGGGGCTGTCGAGCGGCGGCAGCGGCGCGCCGCTTTCGAGCGCGGCCAGCAACGCAGTGGGCAGCGCGGGCAGCCGATCGGGCGCGGCAGCTTCGCTGGCTGCATTTCGACCGCACCGAGCGCACACACGAGTGCGTCCGCCGCCAGCCGGGAACCAGCCGGGACAACACCATTTTGGGCGTGGCCTCAGTCGAGGATCGGGATGCCGGCGATGCGCTGCCGCCACTCGGCCGGGCCGGTCTGGTGAACGCTCGCGCCCTGGGCGTCGACGGCCACGGTGACGGGCATTTCGCGCACGTCGAACTCGTAGATGGCCTCCATGCCGAGGTCTTCAAAGGCGAGCAGGCGCGCGCCATGAATCGCCTTCGCGACCAGATAGGCCGCGCCGCCGACGGCCATCAGGTAGACCGCCCGGTGCTCGCGGATGGCGTCGATGGCTTCGGGGCCGCGCTCGGCCTTGCCGACCATGCCGAGCAGACCGGTCTCGGCCAGCATCTGCCGTGTGAACTTGTCCATGCGCGTGGCCGTGGTGGGACCGGCCGGGCCGACCACCTCATCGCGCACCGGGTCGACCGGGCCGACGTAATAGATGAAGCGGTTGCGAAAATCGACGGGCAGTTTTTCGCCACGGTGGAGCATCTCCGTCAGCCGCTTGTGCGCGGCGTCGCGGCCGGTCAGCAGTTTGCCGCTCAGCAGCAGCACCTCGCCGGGCTTCCACGTCGCGCATTCGTCGCGCGTCACCGTGTCGAGATCGACGCGCCGGGCGCGGCTCACGTCATAGGCGAGCTTGGGCCACAGGTCGAGCGCGGGCGGATCGAGATAGACCGGACCGGAGCCGTCGAGAACAAAGTGCGCATGGCGCGTGGCGGCGCAGTTGGGAATCATGGCCACGGGCAGATTGGCCGCGTGCGTCGGGTAGTCGCGCACCTTCACGTCGAGCACCGTGGTCAGCCCGCCCAGGCCCTGCGCGCCGATGCCCAGCCGGTTGACCTTTTCGTAGAGTTCGAGACGCAGTTCCTCGGCGCGGGTCTTCGGGCCGCGCGCGTGCAGCGCCTGAATGTCGATCGGGTCCATCAGCGATTCCTTGGCCAGCAGCATGGCTTTCTCCGCCGTGCCGCCGATGCCGATGCCGAGCATTCCCGGCGGGCACCAGCCAGCGCCCATCGTGGGCACGGTCTTGAGCACCCACTCGACGATCGAGTCCGAGGGATTGAGCATGACGAACTTCGACTTGGCCTCTGAGCCACCGCCCTTGGCCGCAACCGTCACCTCGACCGTCGCGCCGGGCACAAGCTCGACCGAGACGACGGCCGGCGTATTGTCGCGCGTGTTCTTCCGCGCCCCGGCCGGATCGGCCAGCACGGATGCGCGCAGCTTGTTGTCCGAATCCAGATAGGCGCGGCGGACGCCCTCGTCCACCATTTCCTGAAGGCCGAGCACGGGGCTGCCGCCGTCCGGCCCCGCAAAGCGCACATCCATGCCGAGCTTGACGAAGGCGCTGACAATGCCCGTGTCCTGGCAGATGGGGCGGTGACCTTCGGCGCACATGCGGCTGTTGATGAGGATCTGCGCCATGGCGTCGCGCGCCGCCAGCGAGGGTTCGCGTTCGTAGGCTTTGGCCAGCGCGACGATGTAGTCGGCCGGGTGGTAGTAGCTGATGTACTGCAACGCGGCGGCAACGCTCGTGATGAAATCTTCCTGCCGGATGGTGGTCATGGCGCGACGGCTCCTCGAAAGCAACCCATCAGCTTAATCGAAGGAGGGCCCTTCTGTCCCGACCTCCTGCACACGGAGAACGGGACAGAAGGGTTGCAGCCATGCCGCCCCAGACTCTGCACAAAACGCGGAATGAATGGGAGCAAAAGGGCGCAGCCCGATTCACGCGGTCAGGTTCACTGCCGACACCACGATCTTCGACGGCCTGTTCGGCGTCTTCAACGACAGCCTGCCCGACGGATGGGGCCGGCTTCTGCTCGATCGCACCGTGGAGAAGCATGGCATCCAGCGCGGCCAACTGAATCCGCTCGACCGGTTGGCCTATGTGGGGCGGCACGGCATGGGCGCTCTCAGCTACGAGCCGGAGCTGGGCTTCAGCGTCACCGATGATGCTCCCCTCGCGCTCGACAAACTCGCTGAAGAAGCAACCGCCGTTCTGGAAGGAGAAGACGAAGCTGTCCTGGAAGAGTTGCTGCGGCTCAATGGCTCGTCTTCGGGTGCCCGGCCCAAGATCGTGGCGCAGGTAAGCACCGACAAGAAACGGATCATTCATGGCCGGCAGGACCTGCGGCCCGGATTCGCGCACTGGATGATCAAGTTTCCGTCTTCTCAGGACGCGCGCGACGCCGGCGCTATCGAATACGCCTACAGCCTGATGGCCAGGGACGCCGGCGTGGAGATGACTGAAACCCATCTGTTCCGCACGAAGAAGAACAAATACTTCGGCACGAAACGCTTCGACCGCGACGGCGACGCGCGCATTCACATGCACAGCCTTGGTGGCCTGATACAAAGTGGGAGATCCCCCGCCTCTGGCGGGGTGGCAGTAGAACTTTGAGAATTCCGGGAGTATGTTCTCTCTCGAATTGCCTGCGCTGCGGCAGTGAAGATCGCAGCAAAAGGCCTTTGCTTTT
>JAJYFB010000038.1 GCA_021785495.1 Acidobacteriota bacterium
CGGGCAGGTGACGACGGCGCGAATCGCGCCTTTGAGCCCCGCCCGGGCGCGGATCGCGTCCAGATCGCCAATCGATTTCATGGCCGCGGCGGTCAACACTTCGCCGGTCGTCGAGGCCAGCACCACGGCGGCGATCATGGCGGCCGCGAGCCATGGATTGGTCGCCGGCGGCGGTTGAAAGGGCAGGGAAGCGGTCATCGCGTTTCAACCCCCTGCTCCTGACCCTGTTCTTCGGCGGCTGCATGTTCCGTGAGCGACGGCCCTTGCGCCACGAAGCCGACGCCGAGGGCGATCAGCAAAATGCCCGCCCAGCGTTCGGGCGAGATCGCTTCGCCGAGCCAAAAGCGCGCCAGCAAGGCGATGATCACGTAGCCAAAGGCCGTCGCCGGCAGCACAAACGTCAGATCCGCCCAGGAAAGCGCGGTCAGGTAGCTGGCGAAAAAGCCGATCAGCAGCGCAATGCCCAGCGCGATCCACGGCGTAAACACGGCGGCGACGAGCGTGCCCGGATGCGCCAGCGAGATCGGCGGCATCGCGGCCATGCCGCGCGCCAGGCAACTGTCTCCCAGCGGTGCCAGAAGCGCAACCAGGCCGAGAATCAGGTATTGACGCGGCGAAAGGGAACCATGAGACATTCGATCTAGTCGCCCGCGGCCTCCGAAGGCTGCGCCTGCTTGCTGCGCGCCTTTTTCACCATTTTGTTGCGTTCGGCGCGCAGCTTGAGGAACGACTTGGCCTCCTGGTAGAGCCGCGGCACGTCGCGGTTCACAATCGCCTTCCAGATCACGCGGAAGGCCGCCTTGGGCCGGAAGTAGTACTCGTCGTAGAAGCGATGCACCATCTCCATCACGTAATCGGTCGGCAGGCCGGGATACTCGATGTGCGCCATCTGGTGGCCGCCGCCGTCTTCCATCTTCGCGTTGGTGATGAAGCCGTTCTTCGCTGCGTACTCGTAGAACTCAGTGCCGGGATAGGCGTGCGCGATCGAGACCTGAATCGTCTCGCAATCGAGCGTCTTGGCGAAGTTGATCGTGTTGCGGATCGATTCCCGGGTCTCGCCCGGCAGGCCGAGGATAAAGTCGGCGTGGATGGTCAGGCCCAGATCGTGGCAGTCCTTGGCGAACTGGCGGGCGCGCTCCACGGTGGCGCCTTTTTTGATGTTCTTGAGAATCTGCGGATCGCCCGACTCGAAGCCGACGATCAGCAGACGGCAGCCGGCCTCGCGCATGGCCTTCAGGGTTTCATAGTCGGTCGTCACCCGCGAGGTGCAGCTCCAGGTCAGGCCCAGCGGCTGGATCTTCTGGCAAAGCTCGACCGTGCGCGCCTTCTGGATGTTGAAGGTATCGTCGTCGAAGAAGAACTCCTTGACATCGGGAAAATTCTCCTTGGCCCACTTCATCTCGGCCGCCACGTCGTCGGTGGAGCGCTTGCGCCAGGCGTGGCCGGAGAGCGTCTCCGGCCACAGGCAGTAGGTACACTGCGCCGGGCAGCCGCGCGTGGTGTAGAGCGCGATGTACGGATGCAGCAGGAAGGGCACGTTATAGCGCGTCACATCGAGATCGCGCTTATAGATCTTTGTCGCCCACGGCATCGCGTCCAGATTCTCGTTCTGTGGCCGGTCCGGATTGTGAACGATCTGGCCGTCCTTCTTGTAGCTGATGCCGAGGATCTCGTCGAGCGGCTTCGCCTGCGCGTACTCGACGACGGAAAACTCGAACTCGCGCCGGCAGATGAAATCCAGCGCCGGGCACTCGTTGAGGGCGCGCTCCGGGTCGGTCGTCACCGGCGGCCCCACAAAGGCGATGCGGATCGACGGGTTGGCCGCCTTGATGGCCTCGGCCAGTCGCTGGTCGGGAACCCAGCCCACCGTCGAGGTGAAGAGCACGAGAAACTCGTACTCCTTGCAGATTTCAATCGTCTGCTGTGCCGAGACGTGATGCGGCGGCGCATCCAGCAGCCGCGAACCTTCGAGCAGTCCGGCCGGATAGGTCAGCCAGACCGGGTACCAGTAGGACTCGATCTCGCGCGTGGCCGGCCAGCGCGAACTGGCGCCGCCGTCGAAGTTCTCGAAGGATGGGGGGTTGAGGAAGAGGGTTTTCAAAGGCATCGACATCGCTCTCATTCTACCATTCGCGCCGTTTTGCCCGGCGGAAAGGGTTTCTCGCGCCACGAAAGCCGAAGTGCGCCAGGAGTCCTGCGCCGGGCAGAGCCGAGCAAGGCAAAAAAGGATACAGTCCCCAGTCGTGAACCGGCAGTCCCGTGATGAAGCGCCCGTTCGGTGCGAGCCTGCAACAAGAAAGCCGGGTCTGAATCTGTTCGAGGGAGGAGACAGGATTACTCGGCTTGCGCAACGTTCAGATCGGCCAGACCCTCGGGCAGCGCCATCTCGATGCGGCGGCCTGCGAGGTCGAGCCGGCGCAGGTAGCTTTTGGCAAAGGGAATCATCACTTCGCCGCGCGGGCTACGCACAATCAGCAACGGCGCGGGGCCGGCCGAGCGGTCAACATCCTCGATCACGCCCACGACCGCCGGTTCCTGGCTGGCGACATCGATCAGTTGGCAGCCGATCAGGTCGCCGATGTAGACCTCGTCCTCGCCGAGAGAGGCCCGCTGCGCAAACGGAATGGCGACAATCCGGTCCGCGAGAACTTCGGCCGCGGAGATCGAATCCACGCCGGCAAAGTGCAGCACGATGCCGCCCTTGTGCAGCCAATGGTGGATTAGCTCCACTGTGCGCGCCTCATTCGTCGCGGCACCCTGCGCGCGAAGCAGCCACAACTGCCGGCGTTCGGCAAATTTTTCGGGGAAATCGGTAAGAATCTCGGCGAAGACCTCGCCTTTGCGGCCCTGCGGGCGGCGAATCCGCGCCAGCCATACCCAAGGCTCCGGCTCAGTAGTCAAGCTGCCCCCCGCCTGCGCACGATGCGGCGGCTGCAAGAGCGGCCGGCACTAGGCTTGCTCGTCCTCTTCGACGATGTCGAGCGTGTAGCGGTGATGCAGCTTCATGCTGACGGCGCCCAGAATGGTGCGCACCGAGCGCGCGGTGCGTCCCTGCTTGCCAATCACCTTGCCCACATCCTGCGTCGCCACGCGAAGCCGCAAAACCGTATTCTCCTCGCGGTCTACGGATTCCACTGCGACGGCCTGCGGTTCGTCCACCAGCGCTCGTGCGATCTCGCGGACCAATTCGTCGACTTGCACCATTTCAGCCTGGACCATGATCGTGCCTCGGACCCATTCCCGTTCGGAGATTGACGCCTCTGGGACTGTGCGCGAATGGTAACACACAGAACCGGCAGGCGCAAAGACAACTTTGCCGCCCGTGTGCAAGCCACCGGGCAGCAAAGCGCGCAAGCAGGGGGGTCAGGCTGCCGCAGGGGCTGCGACGGCCGGGTTCTTCGCGATCAGCTTGGCCATGGTGGGCGATAGTTGCGCGCCCTGGCCGCGCCAGTAGGCGATCCGCTCGTGCTTCAGATCGACGGCCGCCGGGTTGGTGCGCGGATTGTAGGTGCCCACCACTTCAATGGAACGGCCATTGCGGGCGCGATCCTTCTCGATCACAACGATGCGGTAAAAGGGTTGCTTGCGGGCGCCAACGCGCGCCAAACGAATCATGACCACGGCGATACGGTTCCTTTCCGGTTGCAATGCTCTGTTGGTGTCTATGGGGCGTTTGGGGCTCCGGACGGCTGGAGGGCCGGCGCACATCCCAAAGCAAAGGCAAGACTCGTTGTCCGGCCTGGGCAAGACTCAACAACTAAGTATCGCCGAAACCTGCTCTTCGAGGCAAATTTTCCTGCTGGCCGCCATGCGCGCCGCACTCTTCACCGCGCACATTCGGGCGGCAATCCCGCTGTATGCTGTCAGTACAGGATCTCCTCGGCGAACGAGGAGCAGGCGCCGCTGCCGGCGGCCGGATGCGCACAATGGACCGGGACTATCGCGAATGGCAATCCAGCCGGCTCGGCCGCCCGATGGAGTTGCTGATCTTTGGCCACGCTGGCCTGCCGGCGCTGGTTTTTCCCACCTCCGGCGGACGTTTTTTCGATTTTGAGGATCGCGGGATGGTGGCTGCCCTCGGCGAACCGATCGAAGCCGGCCAGTTGCAGCTCTTTTGCGTCGATGCGGTCGATCGCGAGAGCTGGTACAACCTCCAGATCGCGCCCAGCCGCCGCATCGCCCGGCATCAACAGTACGAAGCCTATCTTCTCGACGAGGTGTTGCCGCTGGTGCGCACGCAGAACGCCGACCCGCGGCTCATGGCCCTCGGGTGCAGCTTCGGCGGCTATCACGCCGTGAATATCGCCCTGCGCCATCCCGACCTTTTCAGCGGCTTTCTCTCGATCTGCGGTGTCTTTGATCTCACGGAATTTTTGCAGGGCTACTACGACGAGGACTGCTACTTCCATCTGCCCACGCACTATCTGCCCCGGCTGGAAGACGCGCAGATTCTCAGTCGAATGCGGGCAGGCCAATACACGCTCGTCACCGGATGGGACGATCCATGTCTCGCCCAGAACCAGCAGCTCAGCCGCATCCTGAGCGAGAAGCAGATTCCCCACCGGCTCCAGGTCTGGAGCGAGCCGCACGCGCACGACTGGCCTGTCTGGCGGCGCATGGCGCAGCAGCACCTTTCTTGATCCGGGGCAAAACTGATGTGACTGGGCGCCTTGTCCAAGCTGCCTCAAGCAGGTCCAGCCGGGCCGCGCCTCAAAGCAAGCGCCATCGCAATCGGCCGTGAGCGCACCGGTGCGTTCACGGCCGATTGCTCTTATGCGCCCAGGGCCAGGCGCAGCAAAATGTAGACGACGACGCCCGAAACCGAAACGTAGAGCCAGATGGGAAGCGTCCAGCGGGCCAATCGGCGATGCTGCCGGGTTCTGGCCGTGAGCGCGAAGAAGAACGTGGCCAGCACCAGCGGAAGCGCCACCGTGGCCAGCAGGATGTGACTGGCGAGCAGCGTCAGATAGAGCCCGCGCAGCGCCGCATGACGCGGATAAAGCACGTCTCCGTGCAGCGCATGATGCACGATGTAACCCGCCAGGAACAAGGTGGAAAAACCAAAGGCCATCGACATGGCCGCGCGGTGCGCTCGCCGTCGTCCGGCGCGGATCAGCACATAACCGATCGCGAGCGCGACGGCGCTCAGCCCGTTCAGAAGCGCATTCAGCGCCGGCAGGAAACCATAGCGCTGGCCGGCCGCATCGGCCGCCGGATGCAGATAGATCAGCCAGAAAAGAAAAGCTGTCGCCGCAGCGCTCCCCGCCAGAATCGCGACGATCGCCGTGCGGCAAGAGCTTGCGGCGGGCTGGGCGCTGGGCGTCGATCCGTTCGTCATGCCGCGTTCGATCCGGCACAGGGGATTGGCATTCTTCATTTCCACACTGTATCGCAAAATGCGCGGAGATCAACAGACCGCGCCTTGTGCGCCATGCGCGGATACGCACTGCGAGCGATTCCGGTCGAACCCTTCGGGGGGCTGCTCTGGACTCTGGGCAATTCATGATGCTGCGCCAGATCGCGTCAGGCGTCACGTTGAACGAATGGACCGATTGCGGGTGCGCTTCAAAGCGCCTGACCGGGCGTGGCGATCGCGCGGCGGATCGCATCCAGAATCTCCAGCGGGCTGGGCGGACAGCCAGCGACGGTACAATCGACGGGAATCACCTCGGCAACGGATCCCCGGCTGGCGTAGCTTTTGCCGAAGATGCCGCCGCAGGCTCCGCAATCGCCCACGGCGACGACCAGCCGAGGATGCGGAACCGCGTCGTAGGTGCGCCGGAGCGCCTCTTCCATGTTGACCGCAACCGGTCCGGTGACCAGCAGCATATCGGCGTGGCGCGGGCTGGCGACGAACTTGATGCCCACGCCTTCGAGGTTGTAATAGGGATTGTTCAGCGCGTGAATCTCCAGCTCGCAGCCGTTGCAGGAGCCGGCATCGACGTGACGAATGCACAAGGCCCGGCCCAGCAGGCGAAAAATCTCCGCCTGCGCGGGCGCGGCCGAGGCGTCTTCTGAGGCAATGGGCTGCGGCTTCTCCGTCAGAATGCCGGTGCGGATCATGCGTTGGAGCGTTTGAATCATCGTCGGGTCACCCGTCTTTTATCCGTCCTGGCCGCTGTAGGACAAATTGAAGGACTTGTTGATGAGCGGAAAATCGGGAACGATGTTTCCGAGAATCGCGTGTTCGAGCAGCGGCCAGTTTTGCCACGAAGGATCGTGCGCATGGCAACGGCGAATACCGCCGTGGGGCGCGGTTTCGAGCGCGATCAGGACCGGGCCGCGCCAGCCTTCGATCACGCCCAGCGCGAGCAGGCCCGGCTCGGCGTCGGGAACCTCGGCCTGAGTCGCTCCGGCGGCGAGTTGCGCAAGCAGCGCGCGGCAAAAACGGAGAGAGGCGAAGATCTCCTCGAAGCGGAGGTCGGCGCGGGCGGCGACATCGCCGGCATCCTCAACCACGGCGTCGATTTCAATCTCGCTGTAGGGCGGCCAGGGGTGCGTGACGCGCAGATCCTGGCGTATGCCGGAGGCGCGCGCCGCAAGCCCCACCGCGCCGAGCGACTGCGCCGTTGCCGTGGCGAGAGTTCCGGTGGTGCGAAAACGATCCTGAACTCCGGCGTGATTTTCGTAGATCGCGCGCAGTTCGGCGACGTTTTTTTCAAGTGTCGCGTAGAAATCGAACAGTTGTTGCAGCGCTTGTGGAGGCAGATCGCGCGCCACGCCGCCAGGCGCGACAAAATCCATCAGGTAGCGCGCTCCGAAGACGGATCGATTGAGGCGCAGAAGATCCTCTTTGCAGCGCGAAAAATGCGTCAATCCGAAGGCGAAGCCCGCGTCGTTGCCGAGCGCGCCCAAGTCGCCGAGATGATTGGCGATGCGCTCGTGTTCGAGCGCCAGCGCGCGCAGATGCGCGGCGCGCGGAGGAATCACGGCGCCGGTGGCGGCTTCCAGCGCCGCGCACCAGGCCCAGGAAAAAGCTACGGCCGAGTCGCCGGAGAGACGCGCGGCCAGCCGGTGGCCTTCACGCACGGCGAGCGCCTCAAAGCGCTTCTCGATGCCCTTGTGCTTGTAGCCCAGGCGCTCTTCGAGGCGCAGAACCTTTTCGCCGACGATGGAGAAGCGGAAGTTGCCCGGCTCGATAATGCCGGCATGAACCGGGCCCACCGGAATCTCGTGCACGCCGTCGCCCTCGACCTGCACGAAGGCGTACGGCTCCGGAGCGACGGGAAATTGCGCGGCAGCATCGGAGTCGCGGCGCAGAGGAAACCAGTCTTCCGGCCAGCCCGAATGCCGCAGCCAGCCGCGATGGTCCGGGTGCGTACTGCGCAGGCCGACAAGATCGAAGACGGCGCGCTCCATGCGCACGGCTGCGGGGAAAAACTCCGCAAGGCTCGGGTAGGTTGGGTGCGCGGTCGCATCCATCGCGTGCGCCAGCACGAGGATTTCGTTGCGACCGAGGAATGCGGCGTAGACGCGGTAGCGGCCGTCGCGATCGCGATCGTCCGCGCCCCACAGCGCGAGCAGCAGAGCCTGCTCGGCGCGCAGTCGCCTCGCGATTTCATGCCACGCAACCGCTCCGGCCTGGATGCGCCGGCAGCACAGGTTCGAGGGCAGCACTTCCAGCCGTTCGTCGGGAGATTCGTTCGCGGGATCGAAGTTCATGGGCTTACCCAATCAGTTGCGCGGCGGCGTGATAGCACGCGGCCAGCGCCGGAGGAATGTAGAGGCCCAGCGTCAGCACGAGGGCGAGATGAAGATAGACAGGGATCACGGCGGATGAGTGCGGCAGCCGGGGCGCGGCGCTTTCGCCGAAGGCCATCGGCTGCACTTTCGAGAAGATTCCCGCAAAGGCGATGGCCAGCACCAGCAGTAGAAGCGGCGTCGCCCAGGGATCGGCGCGCATGGCCGTCGTCAGGATGAGAAACTCACTGGTAAACAGGCCGAAGGGCGGCATGCCGAGAATGGCGAGCGAGCCGAGCAAAAGGCCCCAGCCGAGAGCGGGGCTGATGCGGACCAGACCGCGAATCTCGTCCATCTGCTGCGTGCCGGCCGTCTGCGCGGCGTGGCCCGCGGTGAAGAAGACCGAAGATTTCGTCAGCGAGTGCACAGTCATGTGCAGCAGCGCGGCAAAGTTGGCGACGGGGCCTCCCAGGCCGAAGGCGAAGGTGATGATGCCCATGTGTTCGATCGACGAATAGCCAAAGAGACGTTTGATGTCGCGCTGTCGCCAGAGGAAAAGCGCGCCCAGCAGGGCCGAGATGAGACCGAAGGCCATCAGCGCGCGGCCCGGAAGCACAGAGCCGATCGAGGCCGCGGCCAGAGTCTTGGCGCGCATGACGGCGTAAAGGCCGACGTTCAGCAGCAGGCCAGAGAGTACGGCCGAGACCGGCGCAGGAGCTTCGGAGTGCGCGTCCGGCAGCCAGTTGTGCAGCGGCGCCAGTCCGACCTTGGTTCCGTAACCGACAAGCAGAAAGACAAAGGCGAGGGCGACGACGCGCGGCTCCAGTTCCGCGCGTACGGCATAGAGATGCGTCCAGAGCAGCGCCGACATGCCTTCGTGACCGAGCGTGCGCGCCGCCGCAAAATAGAGAAGGATGGTGCCGAACAGCGCCTGCGCGATGCCGACGCCGCAAAGGATGAAATACTTCCAGGCCGCTTCCAGGCTGGCGCGGGTTTTGTAGAGCGAAACCAACAGCACGGTGGAAAGCGTGGCGGCCTCCATCGCCACCCAGAGCAGGCCCAGATTATTCGTTGTGAGCGCCATCAGCATGGCGCCCATGAAAAGCTGGTACATGCTGTGATACAGGCGCAGACGGCGCGCGCTAAGCTTGCGATGGCGCTGCTCGGCGCGCATGTACGGACGCGAAAAGACCGCCGTCGTGAAGCCGACGAAGGCGGTGAGCGCCACCAGGAAAATATTGAACGAATCGACGTAGAACTGCTCGCCCCCGGCAGTGAGAGGCCCGTACCGCGTCACGCGCACGGTGAGCAGCACAGCGGCGGCCAGCGTCGCGAGGCTCGTCGCGGCGTTCAGTTCCGGGGCGTAACGGCGCGCGCCGAAAAACGCGAGCGCGACGCAGCCGGCCAGCGGCAGCCCCAGAAGCAGCAGGATTTCCACGTTACTCCTCCTTGAGCGACTCCATATGATGCAGATCGAGGCTGTCGAACTGCTCGCGAATCTGGAAGAAGAAGATGCCGAGAATGTAGACGGCGACCAGCAGATCGAGCGCGATGCCCAACTCAATCACCATCGGCATTCCGTAGGTGGCGCTGGTGGCGGCAAAGAACAGGCCGTTTTCCATGGCCAGAAAGCCGATGACCTGCGAGACCGCCTTGCGCCGGGTAATCATCATCAGGAACGAAAGCAGAATGACGGCCAGCGCCACGCCGATGGTGTGCCGCAGGATCGTTGTCGCGAGCTGGCTGATCGGCTGCGCGAGGCCGAAGGCGAGAATCACGAGCACCAGCCCGGCCAGCATGGTGGCGGGAATATGCACGAGCCTTTCACTGTCCTGTTGCGCGTCCAGGCGGCGCACGAGTTTGTGCAGAATCAGCGGCAGCGCGACGACCTTCAGCGCCAGCGTCAGCGCGGCGGAGAAATAGAGTTCCGTCAGGCCGGCGTCGTGCGCCACCAGCAGCGTAGACAGAAACAGAATCGCGCCCTGCCACGCAAAGAGCGAAATCAGGCGCTGAATGCGCCGCGTGGCCAGCATGGCGAAGGAGACGAGCAACATGCCGGCGGCCAGCAGCTTCAACAGTTCGACGACAAGGGCGGATTCAAGCACAGGCGTTGGCTCCCATCAGCAGATGCACCAGCAGTCCGAGCACGGCGATCAGAAAAGCCATGGCCAGAAACTCCGGCGCGCGAAACAGGCGCAACTTGGCCGAGAGCGACTCGATGAGCGCCAGCACCGCGCCGCACGCCGCCAGCTTGACCAGCAAGGCCGCGAGGGCAAGGAAAACCGCGCCCACGCTAGCGCCGTGCGTGGCGATGCCCCACGGCAAAAACAGCGCGATGCCGATCGTGGCGTAGTTGAACAGCTTGAGGCTCGACGCCCACTCGATCAGGGCCAGGTGGCGTGCCGAGTATTCCAGCACCATCGCCTCGTGGATCATCGTCAGTTCCAGATGCGTGGCGGGATTGTCGATGGGAATGCGTGCGTTTTCCGCCAGCAGCACCATGACAAAACCGATGGCGGCGAAGATCGCGCCAGGATCGATGAGGGAGGGGTGCGCTGCGGAGCCATCGACGACGCCTGTCAGCGTGGTCGTGCCGAAGAGCAGAAAGGCGTTGAAAAAAACCATCAGAATCGCCGGTTCGGCCAAAAAGCCGATCATCATCTCGCGGCGTGCGCCCATGGTTCCGAAGGCCGTGCCCAGATCCATGGCCGCCAGCGACTGGCAGACGCGCGCCGTGGCGAAGAGGCCAATGAGCGCGATGGCGTCGGCCGCGCGCGCAAACGGCAGATCGGTGACGATTGAGGGAATGATGGCCGCCGCCAGCGCCATGGCGCCAAAGAGCACGTACGGCGCGGCGCGAAAGAGCAGCGATGCGTCCTCGGCAAGCACGGCTTCCTTGTGGAAGAGCTTGCGCAACATGCGATAGGGCTGCGTGAGTGGCGGCGCGCTCCGGTTCTGCATCCAGGCGCGGCACTGCGCGATCCAGCCTGTAAACAGAGGCGCCAGCGCGATGGCCAGCGCAACCTCGACGAATTGCCAGACAATCGCCATTGCACTCATAGCGCAAACACCAGCAGCACCAGCAGCGTGAGAAAGCTGAAGAGTAGATAGATCGCCAGCCGTCCGCTTTGCAGAAAGCTCACGGCATCGGCCGCGCGTTGCACGCCCGCAGCGACGGGCCGGTAGAGCGCGCGCCAGAAGCGGTCTTCGATATGGACCCGGTAGCTTGGCTTCTCATCGGCCGGCGACGGCAGGTGAACCTGCATCCAGAAAAACGAGCCGAAGAAAAGGCGGATCGGCTGTCCGAATCCCTCGGCCGTGTCTTGCATGCGCGCGTCCTGCCAGGGATAGCCACAGTCCCACGGCGGCGATCGTCGCGCCCGCCCGTGCGTCAGCAGACGCACGGCGAGATAGGCGATCGCGAAGACGCAGAGAATCGTGGCCAGAAAAATCCATCCGCTGTAAGAAGCCTGTTCGGGCGCGATGGGAGCGATGCGCCAGGCCGAAGGCGAAGCCGCAACGGTCTGGCCCACGAGCATTCCCGTCACGCCGCCAACGGCATGGAGCGCCAACTGCGGCTCGACGCCGATCGCAAGGCAACCGGCGGCCAGCCAGGCCAGCCCGACGCGCTCCAGCCAGTTCGATCGATGCGCCTCTTTGAGCGCGGCCTCGCGCGGCCGGCCCAGAAAAACGATGCCGTAGAACTTCACCATCACGTAGGCGGCCAGAGCCACGGTCAGCGCCATGGCCGCGGCGCCCAGCGGGACAAGCATATTGACGAAGGGTTGCGGCAGCCGCGGCGTGAACAGAAACGCCTGCAGCAGCAGCCACTCGGAGACAAAGCCGTTGAGCGGCGGCAGGCCGGCGATGGCCAGCGTGGCGACGAGCGCGAAGGCCGCAATCCAGGGCATCGAATGAATCAGTCCGCCCAGCTTGCCCAGGCTGCGCTGCTTGGTCGCGTGCATCACTGAGCCGGTAGTCAAAAACAACATGCTCTTGAACAGCGAATGGTTGAGAACATGAAGCAACGCGGCGGCCAGCGCCAGCGCGGCAAACAGCGGCATCCGGCTGGCGGCGAAGAGAATGGCGAGCCCGATGGCGGCCACAATCAGCCCGACGTTTTCGATCGACGAGTAGGCCAGCAGCCGCTTCATGTCCGTCTGCACGGCGGCAAAGATCGCGCCGAAGAGCCCCGAAAACAAGCCCAGCACAAGCGCCGCCAGTCCCCACTGCCAAAAGCGCACGTGCAGCAGGTCGAAGGTGACGCGCAGTAATCCGTAGATCGCCGTCTTCAGCATCAAACCGCTCATCAGGGCGGAGACGGGCGAGGGCGCCGCCGGATGCGCCTCCGGCAGCCAGACGTGCGCGGGCGCGACGCCAGCCTTGGCCCCGAAGCCGGCCATCGCCAGCGTAAAGGCCAGAGTCGCCCGCAGCGGCGTCAGCGCGGCGCCGCGCATCGCGTCGAAGGTGAACTGCCAGCCTCCGCCCTGCATCACGCCAAAGCCCAGCAGGATTGCGACCGCGCCGATGTGCGCCATCAGCAAGTAGAGAAAGCCCGCGCGGCGAATCTCCGCCATGCGATGCTGCGAAGTCACCAAAAAATACGAGGCGAGCGCCATCGTCTCCCAGGCGACCAGGAAGAGGTAGGCGTCGTCGGCCAGCATCACCAGGGCCATGCTGGCCATGAAGATGTGATAGTGCAGACCGAGCAGCCCCGGCGCGGTTCCTTCGCCGCTGCGGAAGTACCCGGCGGCAAAGGTCGAGATGCCCGCGCCCGCCAGGCCGAGCACCATCAGGAAAAACGCCGAAAGCGCGTCCAGACGCAGATGAAAGGGAAGATCCGGCAGCCCCAGCGCGATCGTCATCGTCTCCGGCGTACGGCCGCTCAACAAAAAACCGCCCGCCACGCAAAACAACGCAACCGAAGCCACCGCGCCCAGCGGAAACAGCAGCCGCGCCACAAAGCGAATGTTCTGCGGCCGCGCCATGCCGGCTGCGGCCAGCAGCAACCAGCAGCCAACGATCGAAACGGCCGTCGCCAGTTCGCGATCGGCGGCAAAGACTGCGGCCGAACTGCTCCACAAAGTGAGAATCAATGTACGTTCCTTGACGATTTGCTGGGCTCGTCCATCTCGCGCAGCATCTCCTGCGCCTCGGCGAGGTGTTTCTGGAAGTAGCCGCGCATCAGCGCCAGCACTTCCAACAGGATCGGATCGCGCACCGAATAAAAGACCTGGTTGCCGGCTTTGCGATTCAAGACCAGCCGCTGCGTGCGCAGTACGGCCAGGTGCTGCGAGACGTTGGCCTGCTCCATGCCCAGCTTTTCGATCAGCTCACCGGCCGAGAGCTCTCCTGATCCCAGCAGCTCAAGAATGGCGATCCGCGTCGGGTGGGCAAGTGCCTGAAAAACCCCGGCCTTGAAACGCCGCAAAGAATCGGGCATGTAAAAAACAATCCTTATTCGAATATTCTTCATAACGAATATAGCAGGACATCCTCGACCAGGCAAGGTTGACCGATCCATCTCCACCGGGCAAACGTCTTTTCGTGAGGCGATTCTGTATCGAATGGCATGGTTTCTGAAGTTCATCTGCCGCGAAGTACGGTGTCCGCCAGCGAAATGCTCGCGGACGGCAGGCGGCAAGAAAAAATATTTTTCTGCGAACGATCGTCAATAACCCTCAAAATATCAAGTGTTTAGACAAGGGTTTTTTCTAAAACGTTTTAGGTTTTCTGGATTGAAACGTTTTAGTCAAAACGTGTCGATTGACAACGATAATTCGATTTACCTAACATTCGCCCGTCGTTCATGCAACGGCAATCAACGCATCGGCAACAGCCGTCGATCGCTGCACCGCGCGCGGGTGCAGTTGCTTTTTCAGGCTGTGCACTCGGCGTTCTTCGCGCTGGAACTCTGAACATCGAAGAACGATTTCAGCCCGGCTGTGTTTTTTCTGAGAATCCAAATCGAAAGGAACAGTGAAAGCATGCGTTCAATCAGACTGATTTTTCGGGTCGTGCTCACGATGCTCGTCATCGCGGGTTGCGCGGCAGCGGCGGCAAACGCCCAAACTGTCTACAACAACGGCACCGGCTCCAACAATGGCTACTATTACTCGCTCTATTCGAGCGGCGGGTCGGCGACCATGACCTTTCCTTCGGCCTCGCAGTATCACGGCAACTACGCGATTAGCTGGTCCGGCGTGAACGACGTGGTCGGCGGCAAGGGATGGAGCACGGGCAGCGCGCAGAGCATCGGCTATAACGTCGGCTCCGCCAGCGGCTATAACTGCATCTCGATTTACGGATGGACGACCAACCCGCTGGTTGAGTACTACATTGTCGAATTCGGATCGAATCAGAATGGCTCGTACAAGGGGTCTGTCAGCAGCGACGGTCACACCTACAGCACCTACGAACATCAGCAGGTCAACCAGCCTTCGATTCAAGGCACGGCGACCTTCGAGCAGTACCTGGACAACTGGGGCGGCTCGTCGACCGGATCGAATCACACCGTCACCACGTCCAATCACTTCAACCACTGGAAGAGCCTGGGCATGAACATGGGCTCATTCAACTACCAGATTCTCGCCGCGGAAGCATGGGGCGGCAGAAGCGGGAGCGTGAACGCTACCGTCTGGTAGGCGGCGCGTTTTCGGCGGACGGCCGATCCGGTCCCTGGCGCTCGCCCACTGCATGATCGCTCTTTTCCCTGCGCCACCCGACGAACGAAGGCCTGTCGGCCAGGCGGGTAGCGTGAGGAAAAGGGCGCGGTGCGGCGCGGCGATTGCAGCGGCCCGGATCGGTTGCGCCGGAGTCTGAACTTTTGCAAAAGAGACCAAACCGGGACGCGGCTCCGGTCCGCGCAACGGGAAACAGGATTCGACGATGAAAAAGCGCATGGTTCCGGCGGCGCTGGCGATCGCCGCCATTCTGGCGGCGGCCGGTGCGGCCGCCAAGGAAGCTCCGCAAAAAACGCCGGGCGGAATGGTGCTCGTCCGGGGCGGTGTCTTCAAGGACACGAAATCCAATTATTTCGGCAAGGATGTAACCATTCCGAGTTTCTACATCGGCCGGTACGACGTGACGCAAAAAGAGTGGAAAACGGTGATGGGAAACAATCCCTCGAAGTTCGCCGGAGACGATTTGCCGGTCGAGATGGTGAGCTGGTACGACAGCATCGAGTATTGCAACCGGCGCAGCCTCAAAGAAGGCTTGAAGCCGTACTATCGGATCGATAAAACGCGCAAAGACCCGAACAACAAACCGGATCCGCACTTTGGCGATCTGGACCGAATCAAGTGGACGGTCACCACAAACCGGAACGCCAACGGCTACCGTTTGCCGACTGAGGCGGAATGGGAATATGCCGCCAGCGGAGGCCAGCTCAGCCGCAGTTTCACCTACAGCGGTAGCGAGGATGTCAACGAAGTCGCCTGGTACTGGCGCAATTCGGGAGACATGCAGTTGGCGGGATTCTGGAACTGGCCCGCGCTGCGAGAGAATCACGACCGCACCCATCCGGTTGGCCTCAAAAAACCGAATGAGCTGGGGCTCTACGACTTGTCGGGCAACGTGCGCGAGTGGTGCTGGGATTGGTACGGCGATCTGCCGGATCGCGCCAGAAATCCGCAGGGAAGCGCGAGCGGCTACCGGAGGGTTTGGCGTGGCGGCGGTTGGATGAGCGGGGCCGCGTTCACTGCCGTCGCCTTTCGGGGAAACCTGGCGGCCAATGGCGCGGGGCCCGACCAGGGATTCCGCGTCTGCCGTAACAAGTGAGGCGAGTCGCGATGCGCAGAGTTCTCGCAAGAGCCGGAAGGCTTCGTTTGGCGCGGGCAAGCGTGCGGGCCGCGCGCAGACTGGGGATCGGTGCGGCTCTCGCATGTTGCGCTTTGCAGGCATGGGCGGGGACAGCGCATCTGTTTTACGATTGGCCAGCAGGCCGGCCGACCACGGGCGCGCAGGTCGAGATCGATGCGGTTTCGATGGCGGGCGCCGAAGCGAGCGCCGCGCCGGTGCGGAGCGAAAGCGGACTCGACGGCGCGGTCCTGAACCTCGGTGAGGGCGTTTGGCTGGTGCAGGTTTTTATGGCCGGCTACTGGAGCCAGGGAGCCGCGGTCACGGTCAACGGACAGGCCCCGGCGAGCGTGCGCATCGCGTTCTGGCCGGCGGCAACGCTGCGGGGCGAAATCGCGCCGGCCGAAGGCGAGTCCCTGCCAAAGATGCTTTCGGTGAAGTTGAGCACGCATCCGGCGGCGGGTGCGCCAGGCGATGCGGCGAAAGCGGAGCCGCAGGAGCCGCGTCCGGCCAGCGCGATTCTGGTCTGCCCCATTGAAACCGGCGGACCGAACGGGACGGGACGATGGAAGTGCATGGGCCCGGCCGGCCTCTTCGACGCGCGGCTGGAGGTCGAGGGATATGCTCCGCGCTACGCTTGGGGTGTACGGCTGACGGCTGGCGCGAGCGTCGACCTGGGCGCAACCGAACTGCGGAGGTTTCTGTCCGTCTCCGGACGCGCCGTGCGAAAGGATGGCTCTGTGCCAGCGGGGCCCTGCCAGGCGACGCTGCGGCCGGATGCGGAACGCGGCGGCGGACCGGATGCGGAATCGCGCAACGCGCCGCCGGAGGAGAAAACCTTTGCCGTATCGCTCAATCCGCAAGGCTTTTTTCAGATTGTCGGTGTCATGCCGGGCAATCATGCGCTGAGCGTGGAATGCCCGGAGGCGAGTGGCTTCACGCTGTTGAACGTGCAGCCGTCGGGCGAAACCAAGGTCGATTCTCCGCTGACGCTTGAGGAACTGCCGCTGGAGGTTGTGCTCAGTCCTCGCACCGATCCCAGTGGTCAGCCGTGGCGGGTCACGCTGGATGCGACCGCACCGCGCCTGCGGCGGATTGCGGCGACGGTGACGGCGACGGCGGACGGGCGCTGGACGCGCCACGGCCTGATGGCCGGCACATATCGCATTGCCGTCCGCAGCGCCGACGGCATGGAGTGGCTCAGAAAAGACTTCGATCTGCGCCCCGGCGCGGGACCGCTGGTGCTGCATCTGGCCGCGGTGCGAGTGGCTGGCACGGTGCTGCTGAACGGGCAGCCGGTCTGTGCCCGGTTGCTATTTTCAAACGAGGACGGCGGCGATCCGGTCCCCCTCCAAAGCGACGAAGGGGGCCATTTTGCAGGACGGCTGCCGATTGCGGCCGGCGTCCCGGACAGTGTGTGGGCCGTTGAAGCGCACGTGAAGCGCCCGGAAACGGTCCGGCGCTTGACCGGGATCGATGTGCCCACGGTCGCAGCGGGATCGAGCGCCTGGCTGGACCTTGAACTTCCGTCCATGCCGGTGCGCGGCATCGTCGTTTCTGAAGATGGCAAGCCCCAGAGCGACGCGCAGGTCACCTTCAAGTCCGCAAGGAGCGGCTACCAGGTGACGGTGACGAGCGACGAGACGGGCAGCTTCGAGGCGGCCGATTTACCTGCAGGCATGTATGAGGCGTCGGCCGAATCCTCCCGCGGCCGCGCCGATCCGGTTCCGCTGGCTATCGAGGAAGGCGCCGAGAGCCGGTTGAAGATGATTCTGCATCCCAACTTGCATATTCCGTTCCATGTGCTCTCGAAGGATGGGGAGCCGATCGAGGATGCGACCGTGCAGGTCTGGATTCCTCCGGGCGTGCCGCAGGCGCTGGGACGCACCGATCGGGAAGGCCGTTTCGAGGCGACGCTGCCGCCGGGAACCACGGAAGTGGCGCTGACGGTGAGTGCTGCGGATTATGCGCTCAGGATGGTCAAAATTCCTGTTTCGAGCACGACAGGGTCGGGCGGGACCGGTTCTCCGGCGGACCAGAATGCCGTAACCCTCGATACGAACGGCGGATCGCTGACACTGAACTTCGAGCCGGCCGAAGGTGCGCTGGACCGCTCGGCGACGCTGGTTCTTCTGCATCAGAACGCCCTCGTCGACGCGCGGACATTGCCGGGTTGGGGAACGGATCAGGCTGGCGGGAACGCGAGCGGGCCCGCGGAGGTAGACGAGATCGAACCCGGCGATTATGCGCTCTGCGTGCTGACGGATCCCTCCCAGTTGGCGGCGCTGTGGCAAGGCGACGCGCCGCCGGAGCGCTGTAGCGTGGGAACGGTGAAGTCCGGGCAGTTGTTGACGTTGACGCCGCACTGATGGCCCTCTGGCTGCGCATTGGCCGCCATGGTTTCCGGCGGCCGGCGCAAGGACTGGAAGTCCTCTCTCGATCGCCGAACCGGCAAGCGAGCGCCAAACGTTACACTGGCTTAGGAACCTTCCCTTCGGACTCTGCGCATTGCACGCTCTCATCGCTCATCTCAATCCCGAACAACGCACCGCAGTGGAAACCACCGAGGGGCCGCTTCTGATTCTGGCCGGAGCCGGTTCGGGCAAAACCCGCGTGATTACCCACCGCATCGCCTGGCTGATTCAGGAGAAAAACGTCGCGCCGGACGCGATTCTGGCCGTCACCTTCACGAACAAGGCCGCCAGCGAGATGGCCGAGCGCGTGAACAAACTGTTGGGCCACAGCTCGCTTGCCAAGCCTCTGCTCTCGACCTTTCACTCGCTCTGCGTGCGCATTCTGCGCCGCGACGTGGAGGCGCTGCGCGTGGCCGGCCAGGGACTGACCCGCGACTTTACGATCTTCGACGAGAACGACCAGCAGGCGGTGGTCAAGCAGATTACCAAACGATTGGGCATCGACTCCAAGCAGCTGACGCCGCGCAACGTGCTCAGCCGCATCTCCTGGGCCAAGAATCACATGGTCGATCCGCAGGAATTTTTCCTTGGCTCCAAAGACCCGAACAGCGAGCGCATTGCACATATCTTCAAGCTCTATCAGGACGAGTTGCGCAAGAACAACGCCATGGACTTCGACGACCTGCTGCTCGAAGCCGTGCGGCTGCTGAAGGCCTCGGGCGAGGTGCGCGGCCGCTACCAGAATCGCTGGCGCTACCTGCTGGTGGACGAGTACCAGGACACGAACCGCCCGCAGTACGAGTTGATGAAGCTGCTGGCCGGCGAGCGCAAGAACGTCTGCGCGGTCGGCGACGAGGACCAGAGCATCTACTCGTGGCGCGGAGCCGACATTCGCAACATTCTCGAATTCGAGAAGGACTTCGCCGACGCGCGCATCGTGCGCCTGGAACAAAACTACCGCTCGACGCAGGTGATTCTGGAGGCGGCCGGCGCGGTGGTGGCGAACAACCTGCAACGCAAGGGCAAAAAGCTCTGGACCGAGCGGCACGGCGGCTCGCTGATCGGCTACTACGAAGCGCCGGACGGCGAAAATGAGGCGCTCTTCATCGCCAACAAGATTTTGACGTTTCTGCGGACCTCCTCCGCGGCGGAAGAGGGCGGAAGCTCCCATTGCGCGGTGCTTTACCGGACCAACTCGCAGTCGCGGCTGGTGGAAGAGGCGCTGCGCCGCTTCAACATCAGCTACACGATGGTGGGCGGATTCAGCTTTTACGAGCGCGCCGAGATTAAAGATCTGCTGGCCTATCTGCGGCTGGTGCGCAATCCGCACGACTCGATGGCGCTGCAACGGGTGGTCAATACGCCGGCCCGCGGAATTGGCAAAACCACCCTGGAGACCGTCGAGCGGCTGGCGCTCGAAACCGGCCGCTCGACCTGGGATGCGATCGACGCGGCCCTCGCCGAACGGCTCGTCCCCACGCGGGCCGCGATGGCGCTCGACAGCTTCCGGCGGCTGATTCTCGACGCCCAGGCGATGATGGATCCGGATTTCGCCGGAAAGCTCTCGGCCGATGTGGCCGAGACGCAGGCCGAAGAGGCGGACACGGATTTCGGCTTTGGCGCGGCCAGCGAAGGAGAATCGGACGGGCAGGAAAGCCTCGACGCCGGGCCGCTCTTTCGCGCGGCGCCGGCGCCGCCCGGTCCCGACTTCGTCTCGAACGCCGAAGAGACCGCCCGCGACGACGAAAAACAAGAAAGCGGCTTCCGTTCGCCGGGCGACGCGGCCACGCTGCCGGAGCTGATTCGTTTTCTCATCGATCGCAGCGGCTACATCAAGGCGCTCGAAACCGAGGGCACGCCGGAGGCCATCAGCCGCATTGAAAACCTGCGCGAGCTGGCCAACGCCGCCCGCGACGCTGACGAGCGCGGCGAAACGCTGGCCGATTTTCTGGACCACGCGGCGCTGGCCTCTGACAGCGATCAGTTTGATCCCGACGCGCGCGTCACGTTGATGACGCTGCACGCGGCCAAGGGGCTGGAGTTTCCGCTGGTCTTTCTGGCCGGCCTCGAAGAGGGGCTGTTTCCGCACTCGCGCACGCTCAACAGTCCGGACGAACTCGAAGAGGAACGGCGGCTGTGCTACGTCGGCATGACGCGGGCCATGAACACGCTGATCCTGACGCGCGCCCACTATCGCCGCCGCTACGGCAATGAAATGCCGGAGATGAGCATTCCCTCGCGCTTTCTCGAAGAGATTCCCTCTGAACTGATCGAGAATCTGGGCGGCCGGAGCGCGGGATTCTCGCGCACGGATGCGCCCGCGTGGTCCACGCCCGCCTACCGCGTCGGCTCGTCGTTCAACGGAGGGCGACGCAACTGGGGCGATGGCGGCTCAGGCCGCGCGCACTTCAACTATGAGGATGAAAGCCAGGAGTCGCCGCGTGGTTTTGCCGCGAAAAATTCCTCCCGGCCGGGATCTGCGACGGGACTGAAAGCGAATCCAAAAGAGAAAAGCCCGGAAAGCCCTTCGCCGGATCGCAGCATCGACAACATCGCCCGCTTTTTTGGCGGGAAATCCGGGGCACCCACGGACAGGTCTTCGTCCGTGGGCGGTCCTTCCAGCGGCGTCCGTCCCGGCGTTCTGGCCCGGCCGGTACAGGAGATGCCGTCCATGCACGGCGCCACCGGCCTGAAAAAAGGCCAGCGCGTGATGCACGCCAAGTACGGCGAAGGCACGATTCTCGTGCGCGACGGCGAAGGCGAAGACGCCAAGCTGACCGTTCTCTTCGCCCGCCACGGCGTCAAAAAACTGATGGAAAAGTTTGCCAACCTCAAAAAGCTCTGAGTGCGTCGCGCGGAATCTCCCTCCCGCAGTTCATCGCGGCGTGCTCCCGCGGAAGAATCTTCCCTCGGATTCGTTCGGGCAAAACCAGGGCTGACGGGCCCGGTACAGACGGAATCGGCCAGATCGATGTGGATTGGCGCTCGGGGCTTGCGCCACATTCCACAATCAAAAAACTGGTGGCGAGGATGTGCATCGAGCCATGGCTGCCGTGTACCGAGAAAAGACAGATTCTGCGGAGCCACTTGCAAAATTCGATAGACGTGCGCAGGAATTGAAAGGGCACGACTTGAGTCGTGCCGTAAGTCGCCTGGAATGAATGAGGGCTA
>JAJYFB010000039.1 GCA_021785495.1 Acidobacteriota bacterium
AAAAGCAAAGGCCTTTTGCTGCGATCTTCACTGCCGCAGCGCAGGCAATTCGAGAGAGAACATACTCCCGGAATTCTCAAAGTTCTACTGCCACCCCGCCAGAGGCGGGGGATCTCCCACTTTGTATGAGAGAACTGTCTTTGCCGGCACGAGCGTCATGCGGCCAATCGCGCTGCGAGGCGGTCGGCCCACTTACTCTTTTTCCGTCTTGCTTCCTTGTCTGGGCCGCACCTTGAACCAGATGGGCGTCCCTTGGAAGCCAAAGGCGGCGCGAATCTGGTTTTCGAGAAAGCGCTCGAAGGCGAAGTGCAGCTTGACGGCGCGATCGGTAAACAGCACAAAGGTCGGCGGCGCCACGGCGGCCTGCGTCATATAGACGATCCGCACGCGCCGGGCCATGGGCACGGGCGCGCGCTGAAAGTCGATCCGCTCCAGAAAGCGGTTCATCTGGCCGGTCGTCACCCGCTTGCGCCGCTCCCTGGCCACGGAGACCACCTCGCGCAACACGCGCTTCATGGCCTTCTGTTCCCCTTGCGTGCCTTCCAGCGCCGAAAGAAACACCACCGGCGCGTAGTCGAGATACTTGAGCGCGCGGCGCAACTGCCCCTCGAAGATCGCGCGATCGGCCGGCGGTTTGCCGTCGGTGCGGCCCGTGGTCACCGCGTCCCACTTGTTCACGACCACGATCACGCTGCGCCCGCTCTCGTGCGCGTAGCCGCCGATGGTCGCATCGCTGGCCGTAACGCCCTCGGTGGCATCGACAACGACCAGCGCCACGTCAGCCGCCTCCAGATGCCTCCGCGCCATCACCACGCTGAGCTTTTCGGCCATCAGCTTTGTCTTGCCCTTGCGGCGAATGCCGGCCGTGTCCACAAAACGCAGCGTCTCGCTCTCGAACTCGACCACCTCGTCCACGGCGTCGCGCGTGGTGCCGGCGATGGGCGAAACGATGGCCCGCGTCGAGCCGGTCAGCGCGTTCAGCAGCGTCGATTTGCCCACATTCGGCCGGCCGATGATGGCGATCGAGGTCTCACGCTGCTCGAACTCGCCGTGGGTGCGGAGTTTTTTCTTGCTTTCCTGCTCGTCCTCCGCGCCGCCAGCCGCGCCGTCAGCCGCGCCGCCGTCTGGCCCGGCTGCCGTCTCGGCGTCCGGCGCGTTTGCTTCCGGCCGCGCAGGCACGGCTTCGGCAATGGCATCGAGCAGGTCGCCGATCCCCAGCCCGTGCTCGGAGCTGAGCGGAAAAAGCTCGCCGATCCCCAGCCGGCGGAAGTTCTCGGCCTCGCTGGCCAATCCCTCATTCTCGACCTTGTTCACGGCCAAAAACAGCGGCTTGCCGCCGCGCTGCAGCAGCCGCGCCAAATCGTAGTCCGGCCGAGCCAACTCCGTGCGCACGTCAACCACCATCACCAGCGCATCGGCCTCTTCCAGCGCAACCCGCGCCTGGCTGAAGATCTCCGTCGCGATCAGCTCGGGATCGTCGGGCACGATGCCGCCCGTGTCCACCAGCCGGTAGCGGCGGCCAGCCCACTCGTACTCGCCGTAGATGCGGTCGCGCGTAATCCCCGGCTCATCGCCCACAATCGAGCGCCGGCTCGCCGTCAGCCGGTTGAACAGCGTGCTTTTGCCCACGTTCGGGCGGCCCACAATCGCCACCAAAGGCAACCGTGCGGAGCCGGCCCGTGCGGGCACAACCGATCTGCGATATGTCGGCAACTTCACTCTCCCTTTCCAATCGTAACGAATCGTTTCGCCGCCGCTACGCCCAAAGGCGCCTCACGCCATAGGCATCGAAGACCGCATCCTTGCTCAAGAGCGTCCAGCCCGGTTCCATCGCCTGCGCGGCCAGTAACCGATCGAAGGGATCGCGATGATGCGCAGGCAGGCGGCCACTGCGTATCACCTGCGCAACCGTCGGCACAAGCAGAGTCAACCGCGCGCGCTCCACAATGGCGTCGAAGTCGTCGAGAATCGCCTCCGCATCGAGCTTGCCTGTCGCCGACTTGATCGCGATCTCCCAGGGCGTCACCAGAGAGACCGCCAGCTCCAAAGCCGAATTCTCGATCAGCTCCCGCGTGCGCAAGGGAAGCAAAGACGGCGACTCCAGAAACCAAAGAAACGTGTGCGTGTCCAGCAGATAGGTCATTTTTCCGGCGGCGCAGGCGCGATCAGGGGCGCCTCAGTCATGTAGTCCCAGCCCATCGCGGTCAGTTCCCGGTCGGTCAGCGGATCGAAGGCATCCTCTGTCCAGGAGACGCGCCCGGCATACGCTCCGGCCAGCGCCTTGCGCGTGGAGACGTGATCGATCGCGACGATCTTCGCCACCGGCTTTTTGCCGCGCAGGACGATCACCTCCTGGCCCGCCTCCACCTCTTTCAGGATGCGCGAGAAGTTCGTCTTCGCCTGATGGACGGTATACGCCATGGACTAAGTATCCTTAGTCCACTTGGGAAAGTCAAACAAAAGACGGAACAAAAGTCATCGGAATGGCCTGAAATCCGCAGCAATCATGAGCTTTTTTCATCTTTTTCGCCCCTCCCTTGGCGCACCGATTGCCCTGATTCTCTGCGGAGGACGCCATGCACGTTCATCCCGTCACAAGCGCCATTCCCCTGATCGGAACCTATGCGCTGGCCAATGAGCACGCGGCCGCCGCGCAGCGCGCCGCCGAAATCCGCAAGCGTCTGCGCCGCTCGGCTCAGTCGCTCGACGCCGGGGACGATCCCGAGGCGACCCTCCTCATCGGCCAGTGGCTCGACGCCAGCCCCGACCGGGCTCTGGCCGACGACGAATACCACGCATCCGCGCAGGAAGACAGCGACCCCGGCCGGTTTTGACTCACCCCCTTCAATCCCTCGGCCCTCGGCCCTCGTCCCTCAGTCTCTCGGTCCCTCAGTCCCTCAGTCCCCAGGGCAAACGCATCTGAAACGCTATCTTTCGAGGTGGACTGGAAACAAGGGGAGATGTGGCGCTCGGGGCGGCGCATCCGGCTGCAGAACCTGCCCTTTCGCCTGCTGGAGGCGCTGCTGGAGCATCCGGGCGAGATTGTCACGCGCAAGGAGCTGCAGTTGCGGCTCTGGGGCGCGGAGACCACGGTGGATTTCGATCACCGCCTGGGCATCGCCGTCACCAAGCTGCGCGAAGCCCTGAGCGACTCGGCCGAAAATCCCCGGTTCATCGAGACGGTTCCCAAGCAGGGCTATCGCTTCATTGCGCCCGTGCAGGCCGTGGAAGCCGAAACGGCGCCGCAGCGGGCGTCTCTTCCGGCCGAGGCGCCCACAGACGCCGCCGCTGCAGCACACCAGCGCACGGCCTGGGTCTGACCGCTCGTGACCACGCTCTTTGCCGTGCTCGCCGCCGGAATGGGGCTTGTGCTCCTGCTCCATCAGCCGGTCCGCTCGCCCGACGGCTGGTATATCGCCGCCATCGGCGACCTGCGCCCCATCGCCGCCACCGATTACCGGCTGATCGGACTGGCCCCCGGCGATCTGCCCATCGTCAGCGTGCGCACCTCGGCCGTCGATCTCTACGCGCTCGATCTGGACGAGTAAGCAAACGCCGTCTGCGCGAAACGCCACTCGATTCCTGCCGCCGTCCTCACTCGCCCAGCGCGATCCGTCGAATCCCTGTCGCCCGCCCGGTCTGCGCGTCGCACGCGACGAGCGTGGCGCACATTTTGGGATTGCCCTTGGCGGCCTCGAACTTTCCCGGCATTCCGCTCAAAAATTTGCGCAACACCAGATCCTTTTCGACGCCGATGACGCTGTCGTACGGCCCGCTCATGCCCACGTCCGTCTGGTAGGCCGTGCCCTGGTGCAGCAGGCGCTCGTCGGCCGTGGGGATGTGCGTGTGCGTGCCCAGAACGGCCGTCACGCGCCCGTCCAGATACCAGCCCATCGCCACCTTCTCGCTGGTCGCCTCGGCGTGAAAATCCACCACGATCACCTTGGCCTTGACGCCAGCCACGAGGGCGTCGGCGGTGCGAAAGGGATCGTCCACCGGCGTCATGAAGACGCGGCCTTCCAGTTGCAGCACGGCAAACGCGACGCCGCTGGCCGTCACACCCTCGTAGAGGCCGAAGCCCGGCGTCCCCGGCGTGAAATTCGCCGGACGCACGATGCGTCGCGCCCGGTCGTGGCCGTCGGGCGCGGCCGCATTCATCGTTTCCAGCAGTTCCTTTTTATCCCAGACGTGATTGCCCATGGTGAGCACGTCCGCGCCCAGGTCGAAGAGTTCCTCGGCGATCTGCGGCGTCAGCCCGAAGCCGCCGGCCGCGTTCTCGGCGTTCATCACCGTGAGTTCGACCTGGTGCGTCTCGCGCAGGTGGCCGATGTGCTCGCGCACGATCCTGCGCCCCGCGCTGCCGAAGATGTCGCCGACGAAAAGAATGTTCAAAGAAGCTCCTGGCGAAAAAGCGGAGTTGGCGGAGTTCGCCCGCATTTCGTCCCTAGTCCCTAGTCCCTAGGTCCCTGTTCTTTCCGCATTTGCGGAAAGAGAATCACGTCGCGAATCGACTTCGAACCGGTCAGCAGCATCACCAGCCGGTCGATGCCGATGCCCTCGCCGCCGGTCGGGGGCAATCCGTAGGCCAGAGCGCGAACGTAATCCTCGTCCATCGCGTGGGCCTCGTCGTCGCCGCGCGCCCGCTCCTTGAGCTGGTCCTCGAAGCGCTTGTGCTGCTCCACCGGATCGTTCAACTCGCTGAAGGCGTTGCCCAACTCGAAGCCGCCCACGTAAATCTCGAAGCGCTCCACCCAATCGGGATCGCCTGGCTTCTGCTTCGAGAGCGGCGAGACGGCGGTGGGGAATTCGTAGATGATGGTGGGCTGGATGAGGTGCTCTTCGGCAACGACCTCGAACAGCTCTGCAATCAGCTTTCCGTAGGACTCTCCTTGAAACATGCGATCTTCAAATGTTGAGATGATTCCCCAGACGTCCGTCTCATGGTCGGTCCCAAAAGAACTGAGGTCACCACCTGAGCCCTTTTCTTCGGCGTCCCAGTAAGTATCTGAAAGTTCCTGCGAACTTTTCTTCTTCCATTCATCGAATCGACGTACAAAATCTGCAAAAGCGGAAGATGATCCGAAGTCTGTCGCCATTGGTTTGACCAATAGCTTTTCTGGCCACCACTTCTGAATCGCCCCAATCATCGTCAACTTCTGCATACTGCTGAAGTCGATCTGCGCCCCATTGAACTCGGTCACCGTCGTCCCATTCACTTCCATGGCGACGAACTTAATCAGTTCCTCGGTCAAATCCATCAGGTCGTGGTAGTTCGCGTAGGCCTGGTAGAACTCGAGCATGGTGAACTCGGGATTGTGCTGCGTGCTCACACCCTCGTTGCGGAAGTTGCGGTTGATCTCGTAGACGCGGTCGAGGCCGCCCACCACCAGCCGCTTCAAATAGAGCTCCGGCGCGATGCGCAGGTACAAATCCATATCGAGCGCGTTGTGATGCGTCTTGAAGGGCCGCGCCGCCGCGCCGCCGGCCACCGGCTGCATCATCGGCGTTTCCACTTCCAGATAGCCGCGCTCGTCGAAAAACCTGCGCAGCGCGCGCAGGACTTTGGCCCGCTTGACGAAGACCTCGCGGGCATCGAGGTTGGCGAAGAGATCGACGTAGCGCTGGCGGTAGCGCAACTCCACGTCGGCCAGGCCGTGATATTTTTCCGGCAGCGCCAGCATGGCCTTGGCGAGAAACGTGAGCGTCTCCACGTGAACCGTCAGCTCGCCGGTGCGCGTGCGGAAGAGGTAGCCCGTCACGCCGATGTGATCGCCCAGGTCGAGCAGCTTGTAGAGTTTGAAGCTGTCTTCGCCGACCGCGTCCAGCCGCACATAAATCTGGAGCCGCGTATCTTTTTGCTCCGGCTCGACGCCTTCGAGTTCTTTCTTGTCGGGAGCCCAGACGCTGGCTTGCTGCAAGGTGGCAAAACCGGCCTTGCCCTGAGCGCGAATCGCCATGATGCGCCCGGCGACAGAGACCTGAATGCGGTTGGCCTCAAGCTCCTCGCCCGTGGCGTTGCCAAACTGGGCGCGCACCACAGGGATGCTGCGCTTTGCTTCAAACCGGTTGGGATACGCGGGCTGGCCAAGTTTTTCGATCTCTTTCAGCTTTTCCTGCCGCAAAGCGAAGAGATTTTGCTCGAATTCCGACTCAAATTCCATGGATTATTCTTTCTGGAAAGGGAGAATGCTCTCCTTAAGTATAGCGGCTGCGCAGGATGGACCGGCGCGAGCGGCCGCCAGAACCAGCTTTGAAAGGGCACGACTTCAGTCGTGCCGAAAGATGTCGAAAAAACGACCGGCTTCAGCCGCCGGGGGATGTATTTTTGCGGTTGAACCCCGTCCCGCAGGGCCTGAAGGCCGAAGATTTTGGGAGATGTGTCTCCGGCACGACTGAAGTCGTGCCCTTTCAAAAAAACGGCATCGCTCCACAATTTGAAATGCGATGGTCCCGTTGAAATACGATGGTTCCGGCCCGGGGCGCGATTCGCTCTCAACCGCCCCCGGCGTGTATAACCACGATGATGGCCTATGGACATTCCATCCCGGAACGGCGGCGGCGCGGCGGGCGCAAGCCGGGCGATGCCTTCGGCGGCGGAGTGGGCGGCGGCATGATGCAGGCCTGGATCCAGGCCGAGAAGATGCTGCAAGTGGCGATGATGCTGCCTTCGGCGGCCTTCATCGGCTGGGTGACAGGTTACGGGCTGGACCGCTGGCTGCGCCAAACGTGGATGGCGACGGCCGGCGTCGTCTTCGGCATCGTCGCCGGGCTAGTGGGCGCGGTGCAGATGGCCATCGTCTTTGCCGCCGATCCCAAGCCGGGGCAAGGGAAGCCGGAGAAGCAGAATCCGGTCCAAACGGGCAAAAACGGGAACGACGACGAAACAACTTCCGGAACAGGAGACCCAGGCGCGGCCCGATGAACGACGAACCGCAGATCCTCTCCAAACTGACCGACGTGGACCTGGAGGGAATGCTCCATCGCGCCATGCGGAACACGCTGATTCTGGGCGTGATCGCCTCGCTCATTCTCTGGAGGGCCGCCGGCTGGCGCACGGCCGCCATGCTGGCCACGGGAGCGGCCATCTCGGCGGCCAGCCTCTTCGAGTGGCGGCGGCTGGCCCGCTTCATCCTGGCCCGGCTTGACAACCAGAAGCCCTCGCGCGGCTCGATCTTCGCGGCCATTTTCTTTGTGATCCGGCTCATCGCTTTCGGGGGTGCGATCTATGGTAGCCTAGAGTGTTTCCGAGGCTCCGCCGCAGCGCTTTTGTGTGGTTTGGCGCTGGCCCTCCTGACGCTTCTGTGGGAGGCATTGCGGCTGCTCAAGGCCTGAAGCGCACCGCGTGCGCGCGGGAAATGGAGAGATCTGCCGATGCCGGATAGTTTGCTGATTACGCGCTGTTTGAATGATCTGTTTGCCGGGCCGCTGGTGGCGCTGATGGCCGCCGTGGGTCTGCATCCCACCCACCCGGACGCGCCCATCGACAACACCTTCGCCCTGGAATTGCTGGTGGCCGGCGTGATGCTGGCCTTCTTCGTGCTGGTGCGGCTGACGCTTTCGGTCGAGAAGCCGAATCCTGCGCAGCAGATTGCCGAGATGATCCACGAGTTCACCGGCGGCCAGGCCGAGCAGATCATCGGCCACGGCTACGAGCGCTTCCAGGCCTTCGTCACCGTCATTCTGCTCTTCATCCTGCTCAACAACATGATCGGCCTGCTGGCGGGCTTTCCGGGCATCGAGACGCCCACCAGCCTGCCGGCGGTTCCGCTGGGCATCGCCGTGCTCACCTTCATCTACTACAACTTTCACGGCGTGCGCGTGCATGGTCCGCTGGGCTACCTGAAGCAGTTTGCCGGGCCCATCTGGTGGATGTCGCCGCTGCTCTTCCCGGTCGAGATCGTCTCGCACCTGGCGCGCATGATGTCGCTCACCATCCGTCTTTACGCCAACATGCTGGCCAGCGACCTGCTCACGCTGATCTGCTTCTCGATGATGCCGGCCATTGCACCGGCGGCCTTCCTGGCCATGCACGCCCTGGTGGCCGCCATTCAGGCTTACGTCTTCATGATGCTGGCGATGATCTACCTGGGCATGGCGGTTTCGCACGAGCACTAGAACAGTTGTCAGTTGTCAGTTATCAGTAGTCAGTGGTCAGTTGTCAGTTATCAGTGGTCAGTGCGACATTCGCCATCGCGACCGTTTCCACTCTCAACCGCAAACGCCGGCTCTTTGCCGCGCATCGAAACTGACAACTGATAACTGACAACTGACAACTGAAAAAGACATTCCGCCGGAGTCCGCTTCCGCTCCGGGACGACGGAACAGGCCGCGAGCGTGAGGGGGCCACCGAGGTGAACCTCAACCACCCACTGGCGGTCAATTTCGAGCGAAGCAGGAGAACTATGCGGAAACTTCAATACCTGTTCATGACGCTGGCGGCGCTGTGCTTCGCCATGCCGGCCTTTGCGCAAAGCGGTTCGGCCGTGATCGACATGGCCCCGATCGGCGTGGGCCTGGGCATGGGCATCGCGGCCGGCTTCTGCGGCCTGGGCCAAGGCATCGCCGTGGGCCAGACCACGGGCGCTCTCGCCCGCAACCCCGGAACCCGTGCGGCGCTGATGACCTTCATGATCATCGGCCTGGCCTTCATCGAGTCCCTCACCCTGTTCACCTTCGCCATGATCATCATCAAGGTGAAGTAATTTTCCTGTTTCGCAAACAAGCGGCCCACGGCGATGGCCGCGGGCCGCTTGTTTGCGGACGGGATACGCGGATGCGGTCAAACTGCGCGGCTGCGCTAACGGCCCGTCAGCAGGGTTGCGATCGCCTCGCGGTAGCCAAGCCCAACGGGAACCGGAGCGTACCGCGTCTGTTCCTCGGTGGTGTCGAAGACGCGGGTTTTGAAGACCACGCGCCCGGTCATGCGCATCTGGAAACGAACGGTGCGCCACTGGCCCTGGCCCACATCGGCCTGCTCGATCACAAGCCATCCTCCCCGGTTGAGCCGGCCCAGAATTCCCCAGCCAAAATCGACGTCGCGCTCGACACTCGCTTCCAGCCGCACGACGCGCAGGTGCGCGGGATCGATCCAGATCTCGCCGCGCATGGCGGGCAAGACCTCGGTTTCCAGATTGGATGGCGAAAAATCGGGATTGGACTGAAAGGTGAACCGCTCCACCAGCCCCGCCGGTCCTTGCAGCGGACCAGCGTCGCGATAAAGAAAGGCCCTCGGCAGCGCGCACAGCACCTTGAGGGCGCGGCCCGTATCCTCCTCCTCGGACTGCTTGCGCCGCCTCTGCCGGGCGGGATTCGCCGCCAGTTCGTTCAGCCGCGCCGCTTCGCGCGCCTGGCCGTGCGCGTCAAGCGGGTGGTCGCCAACGGCAACCAGCCGCGCCACGTCGCCGTCGGCGGTCTCAATGATCTCCTTGGTCGTCGTCAGCCGCGGACTGGTCTTGCGCAACTGGTAGCGCATGGGGTGGTTGCGATCTTCGGCCGCGGCCAGTTCGTTGGCCAGCGCGCGCTCGACCATCGCCTGCCCGGTGGAAACCGGCTGTGCGTCCGGCTGCGCCAAAGCGGGTAGAGCGATCATCGACGGAAGCGCGCTACATGCCAGCAAAAGGAACGGAAGCGTTCGGCTCACATCGATAGTGTACGGCGCGGGCGGCCGGACGCCTCGCTGCGGCCGACTCAGGCCGCTCAGGATGCGAGCGCCGCTCCCGGGCTCTTGGCACGGTGGGCACATTGAACCCTTGAGGCCAGGTTGGTATAGTGCGGGCAGGGTCATTCAGGCAGTCGAAAGGGATCGAAGATGATGGCTACGGACAATTCTCCGGCGCGGATCGGCAAAACCATCGTGATCTGCGGTGAAGTGAAGGGCAAAGAAGACCTGATCGTGGATGGGCGCGTCGAAGGCACCGTGAATCTGGCGGAGAACCGTCTGACCATCGGTCCCAATGCGGATGTCGCGGCCGATCTGTCCGCGCGGGATGTGCTGGTTTTGGGCAAGGTGAAGGGCAACATCGTCGCTACCGGCCGCGTGGAGCTGCGTTCCGGTTGCAGCCTCGAAGGCGACATCCGCGCCCTGCGTCTGGCCGTCGAAGACAACGCCGTCTTCCGCGGCAAGGTCGATCTGACGCAGGCCGTCGCCAAAACCGCGGGAGTGGGCGAGACGGCGCGCGGCGGAGCCGCCTGAGGCAAAGCAAATCGCGCCGGACGAGCCGTGGGGGGGAGATTACCTCCCTTGTGCGCGGCTTTGCCTGTCTTCGTCCGGCCATGCGAGGAAACGTTCGTGCTGCGTCGATGGTTTTCCGGCAAACCCGATCCTTCGCCCCCTCCGCCCGTCGAAGGGCTGGCGGGAGACCGCTTTCCGCGCCACTCCGGCGCCTGGGCGGAACTGCGCAAGCGCATCGAGTCCGGTCCGGCGCTGTGCATTGTCGATACCGGCTACACCTCGCCCGCCAACATCAATTACCTTACCGGCCTGGGCCATAGCGTCTATCTCGCCGATCCGGTAGCCGACGCCTGCACCGAAGACTGGCGGGCGGGCAGCGATCCGGACGGCCATCCGGTCTGGAATGTCGAGGGGTTTCTCGATCAGTCATTCCCGCGCGAACGACGCACATTCGACATTGCCCTGCTGTGGACCGCGCTGGACTATCTGCCCGAGCCGTTCCTGGCTCCGCTGGTCGCGCGCCTTTACGAGGTCATCCATCCCGATGGCCAGGTGCTGGCTTTTTTCCACACGCGAACCCAGGGCGACGATATGCAGTACTATCGCTACCATCTGACGGCAGGCGACGACGTGGAGATGCAGAGAACCCGCCAGTTCCCCCTTCAACGCGCCTTCACCAACCGCAGCATTGAGCGCCTCTTCGCCGGCTGGGCCGGTCAGCGCCAGTTCCTGGCCAAGGACAGCGTCTCCGAGGTTCTCATCGCGCGGTAATGCCGAGGCGCAGACGAGATCGGGCGCGGAAACGGTCGCGGCCGGCATAACACTGGCCGTTGCAAACGCGCAGCACAGGCAACAAAGGCACGGCTTTTTCTCATCTATACTATGGATTCCGTATTTTCGAGGAGGCCCCGGTGCCATTGCGTATCTCGACCCTGTTCCTTGCCACCTCTCTGCTTTTGCTGGCTTCGGCGACTGCGGCCTGGAGCGACAGCGGCGACGTCGCCTTCGGCTATAGCCGCGCAGGAGCCAATCTGTACGCGCCCAACACACCGGGCATGAACGGCTGGCAGTTGGCGGCCCAGGTGCGAACCTTCCCGTTTGTCGGCTTCGAAGGCGATCTTTCGCACTATGGCGCGACGGTGGGCGCCGGCACCCAAAACGCGACGCTGTACATGTTCGGTCCGCGCCTCACCGTGGGCACCATGGGCTACAGCGTCTTTGTTCACGCACTCGGCGGCATCGCTCATGTTACCTCCAATCCCGTAGCTGGATTTCCGGCCTCTTCCTCAAACACAATCAGCTACGCATTGGGCGGCGGCGTGGATCTGCCTTTGTATCACCTCTTGAAGTTCCGCATCTCCGGCGATGATCTGGGCGATGGCAATGAGCCCTCCTCTCCGTATTCCCCCTCGCACTTTCGCATCGGCGTGGGCCTGGCCCTTCACTTCTGATCTTCACTACGCTTGCGGCGAACGGGCCGCATCTTCCAGGAGGACGAAATGACTCAATCCTCAGCCACGCGCATCACCTGGCTTGGTCACGCCACCGTGCTGATTCAAACGGCCAAGGGAACCAACCTGCTGATCGACCCTTTCATCACACCCAACCCGAAGTACCCGAAAAATTTCGCGCTTCCGGCGAAGATCGACGCCGTCCTGCTGACGCACGGCCACGGCGACCATATCTCCGACGCCGCGCCGGTGGCCATCGAGCACAACGCCACGGTGGTCGCGATCTACGAGCTGGCCAGTTTCGTCGCCGGCCAGGGCGCACAAAAAACCTTGGGCATGAACCTGGGCGGCACGGTCGAGATCGGCGACGTGGCCGTCACCATGGTCGAAGCCAAGCACTCGGCCGCCGCGCAGGACGAAAAAGGCGTTCATTACGCGGGCATCGCCGCCGGATTTGTGCTCACGATCGCGGATGGGCCTGTGCTCTACCACGCCGGCGACACCTCGGTCTTCGGCGACATGCAGTTGATCGGCGAACTCTACAAGCCGGAGGTCGCCATGCTGCCCATCGGCGGCCATTACACGATGGGACCGAAGGAAGCCGCGCTGGCCTGCCGCCTGCTCGCGCCGAAGGTCGTTCTGCCCATTCACTGGGGAACCTTCCCGCCGCTCAAAGGCACGCCGGACGAGTTGGCCGCGCTCGTCGAGCCCACCGTGCAGGTGGTGCGCTGGCAGCCAGGCGAAGAGTACGCGGCATAAAGGCGGAACTATCGCAGTACAGCCTGCCAGCGCCGGAATTCGGCCGCCGGATCGGCCGAGCGAAAGAGGGCGGCGGCAACGGCAAGCACGCTGGCGCCGGCTTCCAGAAGGCCGGGCGCTGCGTCGAGCGTGACTCCGCCCACGGCCACAAGAATCGGCTTCGGTCCGGCCTCGCCGCGCAGCCGGCGCACACCCTCTGCGCCGATGGGCGGTTTCGTGGTTAGCTTGGTCGTGGTGGCGAAGACCGGGCCGATCGAAAAATAATCCGCCGGCTCGTCGAGCACGCCGGCAACCAGCGCCTCGCTGCCGCCGAATGTACCGACGATGCGATCGGGGCCCAGCAGCCGCCGGGCTTCGGCCGGCGCGGCGTCGCCCGCGTCCACATGGACGCCGTCGAACCCGGTCCGCTCGACCAGATCCGCGCGGTCGTCGAGAATCAGCTTGACCGCGCCAGCCGGCAGGACGGCGCGCAAGATCGCGGCGTCGGCCAGCAGTTCCGCTTCCGAGCCGCTCTTGTTGCGGTATTCGAGCAGCTCGACACCGGCCTGGGCGAGTTCGCCGCCCAACCGGCGCAAAAACTCCGCACGCCCCGCGACCGGAATCACGCCGCGATCCAGAATGGGATATATCTTCGGAAACGAAAACGACATGAATCCAGAGTAAGACAAGCGGGGCATTCTCTGGGCCCTTCACGGCCATCGCATTCCAAATTGTGGCGCGATTCCGTTTTGAAGGGCGCGGCAATCCCGCTGCGCACATGAAAACACGATACCGGCGATCGCCCGGCTCCGTTCCCGCCCGGCTCCGTCCCCCGCCCGGGTTGTTCCCGCGGCGCGGAACAATCCAAATGCGCTGCCCTTGCGCTCAGGCGACCGTCCTGCGCTCAGGCGACGGCGTGGATGGTAAGACTGGCGTTGGCGCGCAGATACGCCATGGGATCGGCCATGGGGCGGCCCAGCAGAAATCCCTGCACCTCGTTGACGCCAAGCTCCTGCACAATCTGGAGCTGCGACTCGCGCTCGACACCTTCGACGACCACATTCATGCCGAAGTTGTGCGCCAGCGAAACCAGCGCCCGGATGATCGCCTCGCTGCCTTTCTGGCCGCCGAGGTTGCGCACAAAGGCGCGATCGATCTTGAGCGTGTCAAAGGGGAAGGACGGCAGGTAGCCCAGGCTGGAGTAACCGGCGCCGAAGTCGTCGATGGCGAGGCTGACGCCCATCGCGCGCAGCCGGTTCATGGTTTCGATGGTCTCTTCCGTGTCAGCCATCATCACCGACTCGGTGCATTCGATCTGCAGCAGGTGCGGCGGCAGGCCCGTGCGGCTCAGCACGGCGGCCACCTCGTCCACAAAGCCGGAAGCGCGCAATTCGATGGAGGAGACATTCACGCCAACCTGCATGGGCCGGTCCACCAGCGGTTGCCAGCGCACGGCCTCGCGGCAGGCCGCTTCCATCAGGTACCGGCCCAGCGCGCCAATCAGGCCGCATTCCTCGGCGACAGGGATGAACCGGGACGGCGGCACCTCGCCCAGGACGGGATGGGTCCAGCGCGCCAGGGCCTCGAAACGGACGGGCCGGTGGGAACGGATGTCGAATTCCGGCTGAAAGTGGAGAAAGATCTCGTTGCGGGCCATGGCGCCGCGCAACTGGTTTTCGATGGCGAGCCGTTCCTGCGTGTGGGCTCCCATCTCGGCCGTATAGGCGTGTACGCGGTTCTTGCCGGCGCGCTTGGCCGTGTACATGGCATTGTCGGAGCGCTGCATCAGCTCCTCGGCGTTGGCGGCGTCGTCGGGATAGACGCAGGTGCCGATGCTGGCGCCGATGCCGATCAGGTGGCCTTCCACGTCCATCATGCTGGAGAGCGCACGCACGATGCTGGCGGCGATGCGGTCGATCTCGTCGCGCTGGTGGATGCCGTCGAGCACGAGCATGAATTCGTCGCCGCCAATGCGGGCCAGAATATCGTTTTTGCGCACCATGGAGCGGAGAATCGAGGACACCTTGACCAGCAGCGCGTCTCCGATGGCATGGCCCAGCGTGTCGTTGACGGTCTTGAATCCATCCAGATCGATGAACAGAACGCCCACCATGCCGCCCGGCTGGGCGCGTTCCAGATGCTGCGGCAAGGTGTCGAGGATCATGCGGCGGTTATGCAGGCCGGTCAGCGCATCGACCAGCGATTCGTGCAGGGCGGCGTCACGAGCCCGTTGCAAATCGTCCTGGTTTTGCCGCAGTTGCGTCACGTCGAGGGCCGTGGTTTCGTAGGCGATTCCCGCGCCGGTCTCGATGGGCGTGACGTTCATCAGCAGATGCACCACGACGCTGTCGTCGCGGCGCAGGCTGACCTCGTAGTTGCTCAGATTGCCTTCGCCGAGAGCCTCGCGGAGCTGGCTGCGCTGCTCGTCGCTGTCGAGAAACTCCCAGTAAGAACGCCCGTCAAGCTGCTCCCGGCTCTCCAGGCCGAGCAGGTGCAGAAACGCGGCATTGCACTCGACGATGGCGCCATCGCTTTGCCAGGTGAAGACCGCGGCCAGATTGCGCTCGAAGAGCCGCTGAAATTTGGTCGCCAGACGAAACTCTTTCTCCATCTGGGCGCGATGGTCGGCCGTCTGGCGGCGCACCGTGCGCCGCAGTTGCGTCACCCAGAGGAAGGGAATGCTGGCGCACAGCAGGATCGCTCCCAGAATGGCGAGCAATCTCCGCCCGGTCAGCCAGTTGTACTCGCCGATCGGCACCACGTTGGCCGGCGAATCGACAAGGATGCGGAGCTTGCCGCCGCCCTCGGCGGCAGACGTGGCAAGGCCCACCAGCGAAAGTTCGACACCCTGGCGAATCGTCCGTGGCATCTGCCCGGAATCGAGAAAAATCCTGGCTTCAAAGGGAAAGCCCTGCGTTTCGAGTTGAGCAATCACCCACCCGTGATCGATTCTTTCCTCAACCAGGTGGCCCTCCACCTGAACCAGCCGGCCGTATAACTGCCGGTCGATCCGGTCTGGACTCGAATTCAGGGGCGCAAGCGGAACGTCCGTGGCCGGAACCGGCGACTGACGCACGGCGGCGTCCTTCAACTCGAATCCCAATTCGCCCTGCGCCGGAAAACCGGTGACGACCACCGTGTCGCCAAAATGCACGCCAGAGGGGTGGATCGTCTCCACAAAAATCGTGCCGCTGCCGTCGCGCACGGCAAAATGATTCCGGAGCAGCCAGAGGACACGCCCGGTCACCCGCTCCTGGTGCACAAAGGTCAGATCGGCGTCGGAGTCGTGCAGGCTGGCGATCGGCACGGACGGGGCGGTCACACTCATGGCCGGAGCCTCGACCTGAATATCCCTCAGATCGTTGAAGAGTATCTGGCCACCGATGATCTTGAAGTGGTCGTCCAGCCGCCGGCTGCTCACCCCGGTCACGCGAACGGTCGCGCCGATCAGCCGCCGCGCGGCGTCGCTGACCGGCTGCCAGCTCTGCACCCAGACCGCGCTCTTTCCGCTCACCAGCATGTAGCAGACACGATCCGCGTACAGGCTGCAGGGGCGCAACACCCCTTCTGTCACGACGCGGAAGGATTCATGTTCCAGCGCGGCGACCTGCGGCACGGTTTGCGGAAGCGGGTCCGGCAGCCTGCCAACCCCGGGCAGACGTTCGAGCTTCTTGAGTTGCAGATCCATTCCCTGGCCGTTGCTGGTTGTCGTGAGCTCGATCCGCAACCGGGTTCCTGCGGCATAGCGCGAGGAACCGGGCTGGACGCGAAGATACGTTGCGCCGGTCGCATCGGCGACAAAAAGCTGGGTCCAATCCGGATCGGAGAACAGAACGACGACGTTGAGTACGGCCGGGTATCCCCGCGCGGCCTCGGCGGGCGTGAGACTATAGACTGCGCCAATCGAGCGCAACGTCGGCAGGGGAGATGGCGCTGGCAGGGGAGATGGCGCGAGCAGGGGGGCTGGCGCGGAGGCGGCGCGAACAGACGCGGAACTAAGGGCAAAGATCGCCACCCAGGCGACTTGCCGCAGTGTCCGGACCCCAGGCACAACCCCTCTCGGAATAGGCATCACTCGGATTTCATCGTCCAGTTTCCCCGAAATCATGAGCAAAAAATGCACCATCGTAACCCAGGAAACCAGTGCACCCGCACTACAAATGCTCCAAAAACAGGATCCTTGTCAAGGAAATCCAGGAAAATCTCCGGCGTTCTTCCCGGGCCCCATGCTGCCCGTGCTGCCCGTGCGTGCCTGCGGGCCGTTTCCCGCCATACACCGTCCCGGCGCACACAAAAGCCCGCCTGCCGCGGCAGAACGGGCCCTTGTGCAAAAACGGATTGAAGATTAGCGGTGTCCGCCGCCACCGTGGAAACCGCCGCCACCACCACCGCGAAAACCGCCGCCGCCATGAAATCCGCCGCCACTACGGAAGCCGCCGCCACTACGGAAGCCGCCGCCATAGCCCCGTGCAGAACCTCCATAGCCGCCACGCGCCACGCCGCCATAGCCGCGGCCACCATAGCCGCCGCCAGCGTAAACTCCGCGCCCCACGCCGCCGGCATAGGCTCCACGTCCGCCGCCATAGCCATAGCCGCCGCGGCCGCCATAGCCACCATAGCCGCCACGCGCCACGCCGCCATAGCCGCCATAACCGCGGCCACCATAGCCGCCATGGCCATCGCCCCAGCCGCGACCATCGCCCCAACCGCGGCCCCAGCCTCCGGCCCAGCCCCAGCCATGCGCCCAGCCCCAGCCCGGTCCCCAACCCCAGCCATACCATGGCCCGGCGCCGATAAAGAGGCCGCCCGCAAACCAATCGGATCCGTAGTATCCGTACGGAGCGCAGGCGTACGGATAGTAGGCGTAATAGCCCCACTCGCAATCGGGAGGGCCGTAGTCGGCGGGCGCGTCGACCACCGCCGGGCCGACGCCGACTCCCACCGCGAACTGCGCATGGGCCGCAGCCGTACCGGCGAATGGCAGCGCCGCAAACATCGCCAGCAGAACGAACCGGAACCGTTTCATCGCACCCTCCTTGCGCCGTCCAACCGCCCGTGTTGCGCGATGGGAAGCCGGAGCCGCCTCCGGGCCCGGCGCCCGCCGTCCGTTCCGCGTTTCTCTTGCGCCTTGCGGCCGGCCTTCCCTAGTGTAGACAGCGATTCCGGTTTTTTGTTGCGCTCCGGCCCAGGAAACTTTGCCAGTCCGGCGCTTTGGCGGCTTGGACGCTGGCGGAGCCGCCAGAGTGCGCGCCCGGTCTGCGTCCTTGCCGCGCATCGGCTGCACATCGGCCGCGGGCGGGTGGTCCGGTCATCGGCCCTGGCAGTCCTCATGCGCCAGAAGAAGCTGTGCCCCGTTCATCGCGCTGTTTGCGATGAGCGGGCGTCGGGTTAAGATTGCTTCCCGACACGAACGGTCATGCTTTCCCATCCAAGCCGCAAAGAGCGCGGCTTGGATGGGGCACCGAGCATCGAGGGAAAATGAAGATGGATGAGCATGGCCGGGCCACGCAATATAAAAGGGCGCCCCTTTCTTGTAAGCTGCGGTTGCTGTGCTGAAGCAGACAGCCGAAGCCATCAAGGAGGAACACCCAGATGAACAGTGTGAGATCTATCGGGCTGGATGTCCACCGGGACACGATCTCGGCGGCGGTGCTTAACGAAAGCGGGCGGCTGACGCAGCAGTCGGTGCTGATGACGAGGGCCGCGGCGATACTGGATTTCATCGGCGGCGTGCGCGGCGAGGTGCATGTCACCTTCGAGGAAGGTACACATTCGGCCTGGCTCTACGATCTTTTGTCGCGGCGCGTGGCCAGGTTGGTGGTATGCAATCCGCGCAAGAACGCGCTGCTGAAGTCGGGATCGAAGAGCGATGCCATCGACGCGCGTAAACTGGCCGAGCTGCTGCGCACGCGGATGCTTTCGCCGGTTTATCACGGCGAGCAGAGCGCGCTGGAGATGCAGCATCTAACGCGCAGTTACCTGATGCTGACCGAAGACACCACACGCGCGATGGGACGGCTCAAGGCCGTTTTTCGCGGTCAGGCGATCCCGTGCAGCGGGCAGAAGTTATACAGCCGCAAGCATCGCGAAGAGTTTCCAGCCGCGCTCGGCGCCTGCGCTTTGCGGCGCCGCGCCGAGCGACTCTACCAGCAGTTGGACGGCTTACAGCAGTTGCGCCGCCAGGCCCGGCGCGATCTGCTGGTGGAGTGCCGCAAGCATCCGGCGGCCAAGTGGCTGCAATCGGTGCCGTTTCTCGGCCCGCTGCGCGCGGCCATCCTGATCGGCCGTGTGCAGACTCCGCACCGCTTCCGCTCCAAACGCCAGTTCTGGACCTACTGCGGACTGGGCATCGAGACCCGCGACAGCGCCGAGTACCGCGTGGTCGACGGGCAACTGGAACGCAAGAAGCGCCCGGCGCAGATTCGCGGCCTGAACTGGAATCACAACCACGCGTTGAAAAATGTCTTCAAGGCCGCGGCCACCACAGCCAGTTTTTCGCCGGGAGTCTTCGGCGAGTATTACCGCCGGCTGCTGGGCAAAAACATGCGCCCGGAGATGGCGCGGCTGACCCTGGCGCGCAAGATCGCGGCCATCGCACTGAAGATCTGGAAGAAAGGAGAGGTTTTTCAAGCGGAGTACGTGAGCGCACAAGCAGCTTAAACGCGGCTCGCCAAAAACGGCTAAAGGGGGAAATGCTTTGCCGCTCGGCCAGCCAGCGTCCGGGTTCGAGGATGAGTATCCATGGCGGGTTTAGGCTTCCAAGTCTCAAGGGCCACCGTATGCCTCCTCGGACAACCCGAAAAAGCCATAGGCCACGAGTCTCAGATAGAACCATGGTTGGCGCATCGCCAACACGCTGCTTTCGATGGCGCCCTGCGCTCGCCGCGCGACAAACGCAACTCGATGACTCCCAACGCCGCACAACCCGGCAGAAAACACCGCCGCGCTCAAGCCAGGACCAGGGCCACCGCCAACAGGGGCTGGATGTCAGAAAAAATCCTTCCACCGGCGGTTGAGGGAAAGTGTTTTTACTTGACATCCCCTTTTATAGAACCCGCCGAATCTGATGTTTTTCACTTGGCACTGAAGCGTCATAAGTCAAATAGCATCTACAGATTGCGCTTGTGAAAGTTGCCGTTCTGGAATATGCTTTGTTACAGGATGGGGTGCGAGAAATCGACCGCCTTCCGCCATTATGGGGCAAACATGTGGTCACCGGAAATTGATGCACACAATGCGGTACTGCTGTCGCTAGCAGGTGATGTGATCGCGCTTCTGGCGCTTTTGGCTTCGATACCAGCCATAATGATTTCGCGCACCGTTGCCCGCCGTACGACCGAGCCGGTGCTCATACCGCACGTTCCCGATCCTCTCTTGAACCAGCCTGCAGAACTCATGAACAGAGGCGCGGTCCCCGCAACCAACATTAAAATTGGATTGATTGAAAAGAGGAAACGTGCAAGCGCATCGCTCCACGTGGCAGCATTCCTCGATCCGGGTGACCAGTGTCCAATCCGCGCGCTGAATTATCCATCTGAACTTATCGACGAGTTACAAAGGAAACATTCTGTTGCTGACCCAGTACTCACAGGTTTCATGGTCAACCGCATCCGCACAGGAGACCCAAACCCGGTGAACAACCCGCGCGATCCAATCGAGATCGAGCACTGGGAGCATCAAATCGCGCTTCATCTACTGACGCGGCGCGGAGACCAAAGAATAATAATCTCCTGTGCTGTCCCAGATGGACAGAGTCAACAGAGGATTTACAAGGTTTCAAACCGCTCGGAACTCCAGATGTGCAAATTGCCGGTCAGAATTCACGCGTGGTGCCTGCGACACATATACAGCAAGAACGCAGAGTTAAGGCCCACACCTAAAATGCCGGCACTCTAGGTATAGACAAAAATCAGCCCTTGTTGCTTGAGGACGTGAAGGACTCGTTCAAGATGTTGCTTCCCAATACGGTCGACGAGCAGATCGATTGCGGCCACGGGCGCGTGGAGACGCGGCGCTGTTCCGTGCTGGGCGACCTGACGCTGCTGGAAAGGCCCGCCGAATGGGCCTCTTTGCGGGGTCTGGTGCGCATCGAGGCCGAGCGCTTTCACAAGGCCACCGGCAAAACCGAGCGCGAAACGCGCTACTACATCACCAGCCTCGCACCCGAAGCCGCGCGCATCAACACGCTCGTCCGGCAGCATTGGGGAATTGAAAACAAGCTGCATTGGGTGCTGGATGTGGCCTTTGGCGAAGACCTGAGCCGCAAACGCGCGGGAAACGCCGCCCAAAACTTCTCCTTGCTCAACCGCATCGCCCTCAACTTGCTCAGACGCGAGACCACCCTCAAACGCGGCATCAAAGGCAAACGTCTCAAAGCCGCCTGGGACCATCCCTACCTGCTACGACTGCTTGGTCTGGGGAAATAAGATGCGTCGGCCCTGCTGGGCCCCCCAGGGCAAACGCATCTTAAAAGCTATATGCAGAGCGGGATAGAGGAGATGAGATGGGGACATGGAGAGTCCCCTGAAGTATTTTGCCGAGTTGAAGGACCCGCGGGTGGAGCGGACGCGGGAACA
>JAJYFB010000040.1 GCA_021785495.1 Acidobacteriota bacterium
CGCTGCATAGCCGTTGTCGCCGGTCCACTGCGAGGGGTGGTTGCAGATCTGTTTGAGCCGCATCAGCGAGGCCAGCACGATGCCGCGGCGCTGGATGCCGTCGGCCCCGTCGACGGCCGCAGCCAGCTCGCGCACCGCCTGTTCGTAAAGCACCGCCTGCCGCCGGCTCAATCCACAGTAGGCATTGACCTCGGATTTCTCCGGCAGATCGGCAATCACGCGCTTGTCGGTCTTGAGACGGCGCAGAATATACGGCCGCACCAGCGTGCGCAGCGGGCCGAAGGGATTCGCGCCGCCTGTCTCAATCGAGGCCCCCGGCGAGCCGATCGTTGGTTCGCTGGGGTGAGAAACTCCTTCGGCCATCTGCTTGGCCAGCCGGCCAAATGCCTTGGCGCCGCCCAGCAGTCCGGGATTGAGAAAATCGAAGAGCGACCACAGGTCGGAAAGTCGATTCTCGATCGGCGTGCCGGTCAACGCAATGCGGCCCTCGGCGCGGAGTTCCTTCACCGCGCGGCTCTGGCGCGTGCCGGCGTTGCGAATCGCCTGGGCCTCATCCAGAATCACCAGCCGCCAGTCGCGGCTGCGCAGCCATGCGAGGCGCGTCAGCATGGTGTACGTCGTAATGACAAGATCGCAGCTTTGCGCCGCATCGCTTGCCGCGGTCACGCCCTCGGAAGGATGCGCAATCAGCGTCGTCAACGACGGCGCAAAGCGCTCCATCTCCGCCTTCCAGTTGGCGACAAGCGAGGCCGGAACCACCAGCAGACTGGACTTGCGCTTCATTTTCGTTTCCTGCTGCAGATGCAACAGCAGCGCGATCACCTGCACCGTCTTGCCCAGGCCCATATCGTCGGCAAGGCACGCGCCCAGACCGAGCCGGGTGAGAAACCGCAGCCAGTGGACACCGGCCTGCTGGTACGGACGCAGCGTGCCGCGCAGACCCTCCGGCGGATCGTCGCGCTCCGCATCCGGCGAGCGCAGCTCACGGAGCAACCGCTCCAGATCGCTGCCGGCGGTGATTCCGCTCCACGCGCGCGCGGCCTCCAGCGGCTCCTGCGCCGCATCGCGTCCCAGTTGGACGCCGGCCAGCAGGCGCATCCCCTCAAAGAAGCTGAGGCCGCCATCGCGCGCCTCGCGCTCGACCTGCTTCCATTGCCGCAGCGCCGCGGCCAGTTGCTCCCGATCGACTTCGATCCATTTGCCGCGCAACAGAACCAGTCCGCTCTCGGAGTCGAGAAGTTGCTCAATCTCCTGCGCCGTGAGCGTCTCGCCATCGAGCGCCGTCCGCACCTTGAAATCGAGCAGCGCATCCACGCCCAGCTTTCCCTTCACACGCTCGCCGATCGTCGCGCTCACTTGCGGCCGCGGCGGATGCTGAGCCTTCCACCAATCGGGCACGCGCACGATGAGGCCACTCGACTCAAGCGCCGGAATGGACTGCAAAAATTGATAGGCCTCGCGCGGCGACCAGGCTAGCGGATGATAGATTCCGCCCGAGTCCGCCAGTTCTTTCACCCAGGCGACGGATTCGGCCGCCTGTTGAATCGGCTGCAGCAGAGCCAGCAGCGCCGCGCGGTTTCTCGCGCCCGCGTACTCTTCGAGCGCGCGGCCCAGCGGCAGGTGCTGCGCCTTGCCCTCTGCGGAGAGTCGCGTGGCATAAGTGGCAAGAAAAGCAAAGGGAGACTCGGAATCCCGCTTGTTCTCGGCCAGATGAAAGGTCACGCGGCCCACGGTTCGCCAGGCGGGATGGAGATGATGCAGAAATTCGCGCGCACTGGCCGCCGAAACGCTCGCCTGCTGACGCACCAGACTGTCGAGTTCCCGCCACCATGCGGCCAGATGCTCCGGGTTGAGATACTCCAGCCCGCGCATGGGCGGAGCCTGCAAAACCTCCGCCGCAAATTCTTCCGCGGCCGGCGCCGGCAAGCGCGGCAACTCCATAGCGCCGGCGATCTCCGGCGCATGGCAAAGAGCCGTCAGATAGCGGCAGGCGAACGCACGCGCCCAGCTAAACTCCGGCGCGAGCGGCGAGGCAAGTTCGCGCGATCCCAGCGCGAGCAATCCATGCGCCTGCGACTCCGCGAATGCCCGTCGCACCCGCTCGCACCAGGAACCCTCTGGCTGCTCTGGCGCAGAAACCGCGTCGAGAACCAGCAACCGGCCCTGCGGGGAAATGGAAAGGGTGATACTCATGCGATTTCTGCTGCTCTGCATTGAATCTAGCCGATTGTAGCAACGCGGGGCGGCCGGATCCGTTCCCCATCGTCTCGTCATCCAATTCACAGCCGCGCAGGGAGGGGCTACCGGTCTTCCATCCCCATCACCATCGTCTTCCAGTTGGCCATGCCGATGAAGAAGATGGAAAAGAGAGAACATGAGCAGGCTTCAGCAAGGAAGTCGCTGCAAACTGGAGCGCAAAAGCCGCCCTGACGTTAGGGCCTTCAGGTAGGACTCGAATTATCAATCTAACGTATTTTCAAAAAGACATAGTCTGGGAGTCTGTCGGGCATAGAAGGGTGACGGGGGCTACAGCGCGGCGAGCTTCGTGTGGTTTACGCTGTGGTGATGGGTCAGAACTTTCTTCCCGACACGATCGATCAGACGCTCTTGTTTCCTCCTTCGCTGCATGAATGGCTGCGGAAGGCCATCTGGCGCGGTTTCTGGCCGACGTGGTCTCGTCGCTCGATCTGGGTGCGATGTATAAGTCCTATCTGGACAAGGATGGCAGCGGGCAGGCCGCCTATGCGCCGGAGAGGATGGTGCGGGTGCTGTTCTATGGCTATGCCAACGGCGTGTACAGTTCGCGCAAGATCGAAAAGCGGACTTATGAGGATGTGGCCTTCCGCTATCTTGCCGGCGACCAGCACCCGGACCACAGCGTGCTTGCGGAGTTCCGCAAACGGCATCTGGAGGCGTTGGCGGGCCTGTTCACGCAGGCTCTGTTGCTGTGCGCCGAAGCGGGACTGGTCAAGCTGGGGCCGGCAGACATCTTCCGATCAAACGACGGTGGAGACACCCGCAACCGCTTCCTGATCATTCAGGGGCTGCTGCAGAACAACGACGGCGTCGTCCACGTCAAAGCCCACGACATCCGCCCACTCGAGATCACTGCCGCGGTCATCACCTCACAGGGCTCTCGGTGATTTTCCGGCTACATGCTGGTTTGTCGCACCGCTGGTGAGACAATTATGAATTCGCAGCCGCATGGTGATTAATTGTTCACTGACGGGCCTCCGACAAGAAAATCGATCCAACTGACGGCACGGATACCGTGCTTTTTCGCGATGTCTTCATCGCCCGGCGCAGTCAGAACAAGCGGCTGGAAGGACGGGGAACGGCGGCAGAATTCGAGCAGGCCGCGGAGATCCGACATCGTAAAGCGGCCGGTTTTGACCTCGACTGCCCACTTGCCCCAACTCCCCTCGAAGACGCCATCGACCTCGATTGGCTCCTCTCGCCAGTAGCTCACCTGCTGATTTTGGTTCACAGCAAAGGCCAGGCAGGCGTTTTCAACCCATTGACCGAAACGGCTTGCATCTCTTTTCGGATCGGGCGCGCCCTCCTGGTGCATCGCGGAAAGCAGCGCATTATTCAAGACGACAATCTTCGGCGGGGCCGCACGGCGGCGCACGACCTGCGTCGCGTATTTTTCGAGAGGCGCGATCAGGTAAGCGTCCTGCAAAAGAGCGAGATAGTGCGCAACGGTTTCCAGAGCGCCGCCGTCCTGGAGTTGGCCCTGCATCTTCTGCAGAGAGATGATCTGCGCCGGCGTGCCGACGGCCACCGCGAAGATTTGCCTGAGCAGTGCCGGTTTACGCACAACGCCGAGCGCGAGCATGTCTCGGCCGATGGCCGGCTCGATGATGGATTCGCGCACGTAGGCGCGCCAACGCGCGGGCTGCTTCTCAAAGGCGACGGCTCCCGGATAAGAGCCGAAACGCACAAGGTTGTACGCCGCCTTTTCCGCCGACAAGCCGAAGGTCGAGGCCAGTGCGCTGGCGGGCCAGTGGCTCAGCGTCAGGCGCTCAAAACGCCCGGCCAAACTTTCGCGGGAGCTGGAGGCCACGCGCAACGCCGACGATCCGGTAACGACGACGTGAAGCGGAATCTTCTTGCGGCGAATGCGGTCCCATGCGCCTTTGAGCTTCACCGCCCAATCCGGCACACGGTGGACCTCATCGAGCAGTAGCAGCGCCGTCTTCTTTTGCGCGCGCTCCTCGGCCTCGGCCCAGCAACGCTCCCAGAAGCCGGGCAGGGCAGCGTCGGGATCATCGCCAGCGGCGTAGACGGATTGATCGCCGAAGACCTCGGCTAGTTCGAGCAGAAGTGTGGTCTTACCCACCTGGCGCGGCCCGGTCAGAATCTGGATGCGTCCCGGCGCGGGCTCGGCAAGCCGATCGGCCAGCGCTTGGCGGCAGTAAGCAAAAGCGTTCTCGATGTCCACCATAACTGAATAATTATTCGACTATGATCGAATGAAAGTCAACGATAAACCGAAGTTCGCGTGGAAAACCGAAAAGAACTCTGGCGTTATGCGGCCGCTTCGATAGGGCTTTCAGAGAAAAAAGAGACATTTGCAGAGAAAAAGCCGCAAATGGATCTAATATGCCATTGCTTTTCAATATTTTACGGAAATCGAGTTACAGAGTAAATCGGCTTGAAAAATAGAACCTCCGCCACTGTTTCCGAATGGCCCTTGTTGCGGTGGCGCGGCGCGAGCGCCAGGATTATGCCTGAGCCAGTCGTCGGGCGGGCAAATCATCCCTCCAGTTCGCGGATCGTATCCTCCGCAGTGTCCATCAAGGTCACGATGAGACAGCGGATTATTCCAAACGTAGCTGTACAGGTTGAGCGACTGGGGATTGTCCAGCTTGTCGTCTTTGGCGAGGAGCGGGCCACCGCTGGCGCGCCCGATCGAGAAAGAACGGTTCGGCGCGCATTTTCTTGCTCGCAAGGATCCTTGCATCCCGTCGTCGGACCATTCTCTACATTTCTTCGCATGGTGTACGCACCCCCAATCGAAAAAAACGCCCAAAGCGAAGGTGCGTGGATCGTCTTCGAGGACGGACTTCCTTTCGTCAGTTGCCCACGTCGCACCGAACCTGGGCTCGACGAGGGAGCCAGCCCCAGATTCCAACCCGGGCGAACGCCCTACGCAAAAGATCTTCGGGACTGTCCGGTGGGGAGACGCGCGCTTTATCTACTTGCACCAGCAAGACTACTTCCAGTGGGAGACCTATCTGGCGTTTCTGGAACAGGTCCTGCTCCCCGCCTTCTACCGGCGCTGCCATCGCATCGATCTGATCCAGGACAATGCGTCCTACCACAAGAAGCAGGAGACCTGCGCTTGGTTCAAAGCCCATCGCCGTCCCGTCGAGGTCTTCCAGTTGCCGCCGTACTGGCCGCGACTCAATGCGACCGAGCGCATCGGGAATTACACGCGCAAGTACGTTCCTGGACAGTACCACGTTTTTCTCTGACTCTAGCGGCGGTCTTCAAGCTCGCTCAGGGGCACGTCTTGCGCGGGCAAGGCCACTTTCCAGGGCAAACGCATTGCAGCTTGCGGGATGATTTTGTTTGGAAAGGGCACGGCTTCAGCCGTGCCCTTTCCAAGCTGTTCCGGGCGGCAATGCGAAATCCAAATGCGTGTGCCCTGAGGAGCAAGCACGCTCCGCTCCTGCCACGGCCCTGGAGACGTTATCCTTTGCGTCCGCGCACGGCTTCCTTGGCCTGGGCCTCGCCGCCGGCGGGAACTTCGGGCACTTCCGCCTTGGCTGCGCCGATGTTCAGCCGTTTGCGCAGCTCGCCATCCATTTTGGCGAAGACCGCGCGGTTTTCCTTGAGGAAGGAGCGGGTGTTTTCGCGGCCCTGGCCGATGCGCTCGCCGTCATAGCTGTACCAGGCGCCGGACTTCTCGACGATGTTGTGCGTGACGGCCAGGTCGAGCACGTCGCCCTCGCGGCTGATGCCCTCGCCATAGAGAATGTCGAACTCGGCTTCGCGGAAGGGCGCGGCCACCTTGTTCTTGACGATCTTGACCTTGGTGCGCGAGCCGACCACCTGGTCGCCCTCTTTGACGGCGGCGATGCGGCGAATGTCGATGCGCACCGAGGAGTAGAACTTGAGGGCGCGGCCGCCGGTGGTCGTCTCCGGGTTGCCAAACATCACGCCGATCTTCTCGCGAATCTGGTTGATGAAGACGAGGGCCGTGCGCGACTTCGAGACCGTTCCGGTCAGCTTGCGCAGCGCCTGCGACATCAACCGCGCCTGCAGGCCGACGTGCGAATCGCCCATCTCGCCGTCCAGTTCGGCCTTGGGCACCAGCGCGGCCACGGAGTCGACCACCAGCACGTCGATGGCGCCCGAGCGGACCAGGGCTTCGGTGATCTCCAGAGCCTGTTCGCCGGAGTCGGGCTGCGAGACCAGCAGATTGTCCACATCGACGCCCAGCTTCTTCGCATAGGTGGGGTCGAGCGCGTGCTCGGCGTCGACAAAAGCGGCCATGCCGCCCGTTCGCTGCGCCTCGGCAATCACCTGCAGCGTGATCGTCGTCTTGCCCGAGGACTCCGGTCCGAAGACCTCCGTAACGCGGCCGCGCGGGATGCCGCCCACGCCCAGCGCCGCATCGAAGCTGATCGAGCCGGTGGAGATCACGCTGATCGGCAAAAGCGCCTCGCGGGAGCCGAGCCGGACGATCGACCCCTTTCCAAATTGCTTTTCAATCTGCGACAGGGCAAGTTCCACAGCTTTGGCGCGGTCGTCAACGATGGCCATCGGGAGGGCTCCTCAAAACGGGTTGCGCCTCGCACGCTTTGCGAATCTTCGCAAAAACGGCGGGGTTCGCGGGATATGTCGAATGGATTGTAGCAGGGCGCGACAGGGAAAGATAGAAAAATCGGCGAAGAAACGGCAAAAATCAACGCTTTCACATTCCCGGCAACGCAGACCCGTGAGCGCTCGTTCGCGAGAAACCCGCGCTGATGCAGAAACACGAACCACGCGCATCAGGCAGTTTGCCGGGCATCTCCAGGGGCAAAAACTTGCAGCAGAGGGAGCCGGGAGAGAGGAACGGATGCGCGAAGCCGAAACGGCCCCAGCCTGAAAGGCGGCAGGTTTTGCAAACGGCGAACGGCGCACCACCGGAAGCCAAAGTGACTGAATGTCGGTGGTCTGTACCATGCGGCCTCTCAAGTGGCCGCCTTTGGCGAGACGGATCGTCGCATCTGACAAATCAAGTGTCATCGAAATGTTGCCAGAGGTTCGATCGGCAATGATATGCTCTGCTAGATGCCAGAAAATCCTGTAGAGATTCTGTTGCAGCCGCGGGTGGGCAACATGCGCTGCCGGAATACCTGTCGCCTGCTGTGCCTGATCGTCGTCACGGCGCTGGCGCTCCGCCTCGCAGTGATTCCGTTCAACAACTTTGAGATGCTCATGAATCCCGATCACCTGCATGCCTGGGAACAGGGGAATGTGGCCGAGGCGCTGCTGGCGGGCCAAGGATTCGGGAGCCCATTTGCTTCGATTCAGCCGTCGGCCATCATGCCGCCGGTTTATCCCTTGATCGTCGCCGTGCTGTTCAAGATTTTTGGCATCCATACCACAGCTTCGATCTTTGCGGTTCACGCCCTGAACTGCCTGCTGAACGCACTCGCCTGCTTTCCCATCTTTCTGCTGGCGCGCAACAGCTTTGGGGAGCGCGTCGCATGGTGGGCGGCATGGGGCTGGGCGTTCTCCCCCTACGGAATCTATTTTTCCGCCGCATGGGCGTGGTCAACGCACATGCTGTTGCTCTGCCTTTGCTGGCTGCTTTATTTGTCTCAAAAACTCGAGGCATCTCCGCGACTGTTCCTGTGGGCAGGTTTTGGTGGTTTGGCCGGATTTGCCGGTCTGGTCGAACCCTCCGTGCTGACCGTGGCGCCGTTTCTCCTGATTCTCGCTTGCCGAAGCCTGTTTCGCGCGCGCCGTGCCTGGTTCATGCCTCTGGCGGTGGCGGGTCTCTCGCTCCTTGCGGCGCTCTCCCCATGGATGATCCGCAATGCGATTGTTTTCCACCGGTTCATCCCCATGCGAGACAGCATGGGGCTTGAAATGTGGATGGGAAACAACGGGTATTCCCTGCGCTGGACCAGCGATCAGCTTCACCCGCTCCACGACGCGCAAGAATTAGCCGATTACGACCACATGGGCGAACTGGCTTACATGAAACACAAATCCCAGCAGGCGTCTGCCTATATCAAAGGTCACCCCGCGTGGTATGCGACGATGTGCATCCGGCGTGCGGTTTACCTGTGGACCGGCTTCTGGAGTTTTAATCCTGATTATCTCCGGATGGAGCCCATGGACCCGGCGAATATTCCCTTCACGACCACCATGAATCTGCTCGCGATCTTCGGACTCATCGCTGCCTGGCGCAAGGCGCCGATGGAGTCCATACGCTTCGGCGGGGTCTTGTTTCTCTTCCCGATTTTGTATTATTTCAGCCATCCGGAGCCGTACCATCTTCGGCCTCTCGACCCGCTCATTCTGATCCTCATCTGCCATTTCCTGGTGAGCCTGCGGGAACGTTCCGCGTTGAAAGCGGCGGCTTTTGCCATGGAGCCTATCGAGGCAGAGGTCGCATGAAGATTTTTTAGTTCCTCGTCGGCGCAGACGCCGACCCGCGCGGGATGAGACGTGGTGGCAGGCCAGGAAGTCCTGCAATCGAGGCGTGTCGCTGGCACAGAGGCCGGCAGTCTCTTGGTGCGCAGCAACCTCGTTTAATGAGTTCACATGGAGCCGACGGTCAGACTTGAACTGACGACCTGCTGATTACGAATCAGCTGCTCTACCAACTGAGCTACGTCGGCCCGCTGCTTTGATTGTATCGTTGCCGGGCGAAGATGGTAAAGGCGGATGCGTACGGCGCGGCAGTATACTTTTTTCCATGCAAATCGATCCCGTTCTTGAATCCCGCCGACTGGTGGAAGCCTACCGCGCGAAAGGCCCCGAAGAACTGCTCGAACTGGCCCGCGACTACGCGGATTTGACCGAAGCCGCGCAGCAGGCCCTGCGCAGCGAGTTGCAACTCCGCGGATTGGGCGATCCGGCCGATCCGCACTTTGGCGCCGTGGTGCGGCCGCAGGCGAAGCCTTCAGCGGTCGTGCGGACGCCTCCCAGCGAGAGGCCCTTGTCCGGCGGTTCGACGATGGGAGCAGGAATGGGCTTCTTGGGCGGGCAAGCGCCGGAACGGGCGGCGGATTCGGCCCACGACGACGAGGACGACGGCCAGCCGCGCGAGTACACCTGGAAGACGCCGCTCTGCGCGTGCGCAAGCCGCGAAGAAGCCGCGCAGCTTCAGGAGGCGCTGCGGCGCGCCGGCGTGGAAAGCTGGGTGAACTTCGATGGCTACACCACGTCGTATGTGCCCCCGGCCGAGTACCACCTGACGACGGGCTTGCGGCTGCTGGTGGCCGCCGATCAGCTCGACGAGGCGCGCGCCCTTGCCGCGCAGCCCATTCCACAGGAGATTATCGACAGCTTGCGCGCGGAGGTTCCGGAATTTGTCGAGCCCGAGTGCCCGCAATGCGGATCGGACGACGTGGTTCTCGAAGGCGTCGATCCGGCCAACACGTGGCGCTGTGAGCAATGCGGCAAACAATGGATGGAGACATTGCCGCAAGCGGGAGACGAAAGCGCAGACTCCGCATAGGGCGGGCGATCCACGGCAAAACGGGCTCAGGCCCTCCCGTTGGCGCAAGCACCGAGTGTGTCGGGCGCAATTCCGGGGGCAGCGCCGCCGGGGAGGGTGGAATCGCGCCGAGGCGCGCAGGGCTTGGGGAGAGGGCCTCTGCGTTTTGCGCGAATCCGGCTCCGCCTAATTCAAGAACATCGTCCGGTAGAGCGTGTCGCGCTGCACGGGCTGGAAGCCGGCATCGCGAATGATGCGCCTCAGCTCTTCCTCGGTGGTGCAGTTTGAAGTTCCCGCGGCTTTGACCACATTCTCTTCGAGCATCACCGAGCCCACATCGTTGCCGCCGAAGTGCAGGCCCATTTCGAGCACCTTCAATCCCTGCGTCACCCAACTGGCCTGCACGTTTTCGATGTTGTCCAGATAAAGCCGTGCGATGGCCAGCACCTTCAGGTACTCGACCGCGGTGGCTTCGTCCCAGCCGCGGCCGCCGAGCGCGGTGTGTTTGGGCTGGAAGCTCCAGGGGATGAAGGCCGTGAATCCGCCGGTTTCCTCCTGCAGGCGGCGGACGACTTCAAAATGGTTGATGCGCTGCTCGAAGCTCTCGCCCACGCCGAACATCATGGTCGCGGTGGTTCTCATGCCGAGCTGGTGCGCGGTGCGATGCACGCTCACCCAGTCTTCGGTCGAGCACTTGAGGCGCGCGATGCGCCGCCGCACCTCGTCATCAAGAATCTCGGCGCCGCCGCCGGGGATCGAGTCAAGACCCGCGTCGCGCAGCCGCGCAATGGTGGTGCGCAAATCCAGGGTGGAGTACTCGGCAATGGCCAGCACTTCCGAAGCCGAAAGACAATGCAGCCAGATGCGCGGAAAACGCTCCTTGATGCCGCGAAAAAGCTTCTCGAACCAGTCGATTTTGAGGTCGGGATGGATGCCGCCCTGCATGAGGACGCCTGTGCCGCCCATCTCGACCGTCTCGGCGATCTTGGCGCAGATCGTCTCGAAGTCGAGAATGTAGCCCTCGTCCGCGCGCGGGTCGGGCTTGCCGGCGCGGGGCAGCGGGCGGTAAAAAGCGCAGAAGGTGCAGTACTCGGTGCAGAAGTTGGTGTAGTTGATGTTGCGGTCAATGATGTACGTGACGACGCCCTCGGGATGCAGGCGGCGTCGCACGGCGTCCGCCTCGAAGCCGAGACCGATCAGGTCCGGGGAATGGAAGAAGTCGAGAGCTTGCTCGCGCGAGACCGGCATAACGTCATTGTAGCGAAAGGCTCAGCCCGCAGACGGTGAATGCGCCAAACGCCTAGGGCAAACGCATTTGGATTTCGCATTGCCGCCCGGAACAGCTCAAAACAAAATCATTCCGCAAGCTGAAATGCGTTTGCCCTGGCCGAACGCCGCTCGATTGCCTGAGCGCAACCGGGCAAGTTGCTGTATGCTTAGCCTGATCGAAGAGCTTGTACCGCCTGCAAGTTGCGACGAGAGGCGCTTTACGATGCGTCAACGCCTGAAGAGCATCACCATTTCCGGTTTCAAAACGATCTGCGAGCTCAAGGATTTTGAGCCGGGCAACCTGACCGTTCTCATCGGTCCGAACGGCGCGGGTAAATCCAATTTCATCTCGTTTTTCAGGCTTCTGTCCTGGTCGCTGGTTCCACCAGGAGGGCTTCAGGAGCATGTCGCACTGCTTGGCGGAGCGAGCACGCTCCTGCACGACGGCCCTGCGCGCACGCGCGACCTGCAGGCCCATCTGGTTCTGGAGACCGGCGATGGCGAGAATGAATATGCCTTTCGCCTGGCGTATGCCGGCGCAGACACCTTGATCTACACCGACGAAAAGTACCGGTTTTCGCGCTCCAGCATTCCGGGCCGTGCGCCATGGAAGATGCTCGGAGCAGGACACCGGGAATCGGCATTCATTGCCAAAGCGGAGAGCGGCGACACCACGGCGAGCACGATCCACGGCCTGCTGCGGAAAATTGTTGTTTATCAGTTTCACAACACGTCCTCAACCGCCCGAATCCGGCAGAAGTGGAACGTCGAGGAGAGCCGCCGGCTCAAGGAAGACGCGGGCAATCTGGCCCCGGTTTTATTCAGGCTCTCGCGCGAGCACCCCGAATACTATCGGCGTGTTTTGGAAACGGTCCGTTTGATTCTTCCGTTTTTCGCGGATTTTGAGTTCGACCCGCAGTTCGATCGCCTTCTGCTGAGTTGGCGGGAGCGGAAGAGCGATCAGATTTTTACCGCAAACCAGGCGGCGGATGGAATGCTGCGCATCCTTGCCTTGGTTACGCTGCTCCAACAGCCCGAATTTGACCTGCCCGATGTCCTGATCCTGGACGAGCCGGAGCTCGGACTTCATCCGTACGCAATCGAGGTGCTTGCGGGGCTGATACGCGCTGCTTCAAAAACGACGCAGGTCGTGCTGGCGACCCAATCTGTTTCGTTGATCGACCGATTCGCGCCCGAAGAGATTGTCGTGGTCGATCGCCCCGAGCGAGAGTCCCGATTCAGGCGCTTGAACGATCATGAACTTGCCGATTGGCTCGATGAATATACGCTCTCCGAGCTTTGGGAGAAGAATGTGATTGGCGGGAGGCCTGCGATCTAGTGCGCCTTCATTTCGTCGTCGAGGGACAAACCGAAGAGACGTTCGTTCGCGAGATTCTGGCCCCGGATTTGGGCGCTCAGAAGATCTTTTGCGATGCCCGCAGGATTGAGACCGGACGGCGAAAAGGCAAAATATTTCGCGGCGGTTTTCTTGAGTACCATCACCTACGCAAGGATTTGGAGTTGTGGATGAAACAGGATGGGGCTTGGGATTCCTGGTTTACCACGATGGTGGATTTTTACCGGATTCCAAAGGATTTCCCCGGCTTCGCGGCGTCGAAGGATACGGGCGATCGTTACGAACGCATTCGCTGGCTGGAAAACAAATTCAAAGAGGACCTCGGCTATCCGCGGTTCCTTCCTTATATTCAGCTTCACGAGTTCGAATCGCTGCTCTTTGCCGATCCCAGCAATTTCACCCTGGCATTTCCCGGATGCGATGCGCAAATTGCCGCGTTATGCGCCATCCGGGATCGCGAGGCCAATCCGGAATTGATCGATGATGGACCTGAGACGCACCCGTCAAAACGAATCGGCGATCTTCTGCCGCAGTATGTAAAACCCTCCGCCGGTCCATTGATCGCCAAGCAAATCGGGCTGATGGTTCTTCAACGGGAATGTTCGCATTTTGCCGAATGGATGCAGAGCCTACGGTCGATCGTTGCGGCCTGATGCTTGCCTTCAGGGCTCTGGACAGATGTTGCATTCTGTCCGGACGAAGGTTGCCCGGTCCTTGTCCTTGCGGGTTTTGCTCACGGGGAAGACCTGGCCGTGCAGGACGATGTAGACGCCGGGAGCCATCAGGCGCGCGGCCAACAGGCTCTCGGTGAGGTTTTGCAGCCCGTCCGAGCCCTCGAAGCCCAGCGGCGTCATGGCCCCGGTCAGAATCACCGGAACCTTGAGCGCGGGGAAGGACTGCTCCAGAAAGAGGCCGGTTTCGACCATCGTGTCCGTGCCGTGCGTAAGGACGATGGGCGCGCCATCGGCGAGCAGTTGGGCGACGCGATCGCGCACCTGAACGCGATCGGCCCCGGTCATCTCCAGGCTGTCCTTGTTCATCAGGCTTTCGGCGCGAATCTCGGCATCGGGCAGGCGCAACAGGCACAGGTAGCGATCGAGCTTGGCGGCGCGGTTTTCCACCACGCCGCGCTGCTCGGAGTAGACCTTTTCGAGGGTGCCGCCGGTTGAAAGCAGGTAAATGCGTTGCATATTCCAGCCTGGAGAAGCGCTTGCCAAGCTGCGCTCACCGCTCCAGAGGACGGCGATGAGGCATTGCGCAAGAAGCTCCTTCGGTGATCTTACGCGCGGTAGCGCCGCTGGTGCCACGTCCAGGCGGTGCGCAGAATGCCGTCCAGCTCCGTGTAGCGCGGCTTCCAACCCAGTTCGCGCATGGCTTTTTCCGAGCTGGCGACGAGCACGGCCGGGTCGCCCGGCCGCCGGGGTTGGACCTCGGCCGGAATGGCGTGGCCGGTGACGCGACGGGCCGACTCGACCACCTCGCGCACGCTGAAGCCCTTGCCGTTGCCGAGGTTGTAAACAAGCGGGGCCTGTTGGCCGCGGCCGGCCAGCAGGGCGTCGAGAGCGCGCAAGTGGGCGTCGGCCAGGTCCGCGACGTGAATGTAGTCGCGAATGCAGGTTCCGTCCGGGGTCGGGTAGTCGTCGCCGTAGATGCGGATGCAAGCCCGGCGGCCGAGGGCCACGTCGAGCAGGAGCGGGATCAGGTGCGTCTCCGGCTCGTGCGATTCGCCGCGCACGATGCCTTCAGCCGTCTCGGCCGCGCCGGCCACGTTGAAGTAGCGCAGCGAGGCGTACGCGAAGCCGTGAATGCGATGGAGCCAGGTGAGCATCTGCTCGACCAGCAGCTTGGAGTGGCCGTAGGCGTTGGTGGGCGCAAGACGCGCGTCCTCCAGGATGGGAACGGTTTCCGGCTCGCCATAAACGGCCGCCGTCGAGGAAAAGACCAGGCGTTTCGGCCCGCAGGCGAGCATGGCCTCCAGCAGCGCGAGGGTCGAGGCGGTGTTGTTGCGGAAGTAGAGTTCCGGCTTCTGCATGGACTCGCCGGCCTCGATGAGGGCGGCAAAGTGGAGGACGGCGTCGAAGGGCTGGTGGGCGTCGCGGGCGAGATTGAAAACCTTTTCAATTTTCGCCCGGTCACTCAACTCCCCCTCCACAAATTCCACCCCCGCCGGCGTCAGCTCCCGGCGCCCGTGGCTCAAATTGTCGTAGACTACGGCCGTGTGCCCCTGTTCGATCAACAGGTCTGTAACTGTACTGCCGATGTATCCAGCGCCGCCAGTGATGAGAATCTTCACAAAAGGCTGTCCTTTCCGAGACAATTGTCTGTACTGTAAGTCTATCGGAGCAGGGGCGCTCCCGACTGCGGCTCATTGCGGAAACCACCTGGAACGGCAAGAACGTTTTTCGCGTCAAAGAAATAGGGAAATTCTGGCCGCCCGGCGCGAAGCCGTACGGCCCATCCACAGCACGGTGTGGAATTTCTGGCGCAAGTTCGCCGCGTCTGCTGCCGATAGGCGTAATCGTTGAAGGGGGCTGCGCCATCTGCGCGCAGTTTGAAGCGAGGATGCAATCATGTCGATGAAGGACTCCCCTGGACTGACGCACTTTGGCCTTTTGCCCGAGCCCGAGGGACGATCGGTTTTCTTTGTCATCAGTTCGACGCTCAACATGGCCGTTCTGGTGACGCTCATTCTGGCCGGGATGATGGCCCGGCACGTCATCCGGCAGCACTACGAAATGACGGAGTTGTTTGCGCCGAGCACGCCGCCGCCGGCCGAGCACATCAAGCAGCCTCCGCCGCCCAAGCTGCCGCCGCCGGAGCCGCCGAAGATCGAGTTGCAGCCGCAGCTGCGCCAGATCGAGATGCCGAAGCCGGCGCCGAAACCAAAGGCCATCCAGATGGAGGCCAAACTCAAGATGCCGGCGATCGACAAGCAGCAGGCGATCACGCTGGCTCCGCAGCCCAAGGCCGCGCTGGCCGCAGCCATGCCGGCGCAGGACAACACCGCCAAAGCCAAAGTGGGCCAGGTGCATCTGGGCGAGACCTTTGGCGTCAAACCCAATCCGAACGCCACGCGGGCGGCGACGGTGGCGGCGATCGGCAATCCCTACGGAGGCATGAAGGGACCGGCCGTGGCGCCGTACGGAAGAGTGGGATCGGCCGGCATCGGCAACAGCACCCGCTCCGGGGCGAATTACGGCTCGGTGGGCCGCGTGGCCTCGGCCGGAATTTCCGGCGCGGCGCAGGCAGGCGCGGGCTCGAATTATGGACGGGTGGCCTCGGCCGGGATTCCCGCCGCCGCCCAGGCCGTCGTGGCGCCCACGCGGGCCGTGACGCCAGCCACCACCAGCCTCGAAGTGCTCTCTCGGCCTCCAGTGCGCTACACTGCGGAGGCGCGGCAGTTGAAGGTGCAGGGCGATGTGATTCTGCGCGTCACCTTCCTCGCCTCGGGGCAGGTGGTGGTGGAAAACGTGGTGCATAGCCTCGGCCACGGTCTCGACGAAGAGGCGCGCCGCGTTGCGCAGCAGATTCGCTTCCGTCCGGCCACGCGCGACGGCCAGCCGGTCAACGTGACGACAACCATCACCATCACGTTTCAGTTGGCGTAGCATCGAGAATGTAGATTGTGCCGGGCTCACGTTCCGCCGGGTTGCGCCCCGCGCACCGTTGAGGAAACGCCAGCCGGACCGTATTCAACCAGGAGCTGCTCATGACCTTTCGCAAGATCCTCCTCGCCCTGCTGCTCTTCAGCCTCGGCGCGGGCTGCGCGTATGCCAAAAAGAAGCGGGAGCCGAAGTACGAACCCGCCCGCAAGCTGACTGCCGAGCAGGCCGCGCTGGTGCAGAAGGCCATCGCGCAGGAGAAGATCCTGATCAAGAACATTCAGCAGCGCACGCCGCTGGTCGAAACGTATATTCAGGACACGCGGCCGGACGTGAAGCTCTACGAGACGCCCGTCGCCGATCACTACATGCTCAGCCGCGTGGACTTCGGCAAGGTCTTCCTGGATAATCTGTATTCGCCCAAGCAGATTCAAGCCAAGCGCGGTTTTTTCAAGGGCTCGATGAACGCCATTACGGAGCTGACGAAGGCGCTGCACCTGGATTCGCAGTTCACCTACTCGCCCACCGGCTTCATGGAGATGATGTTCATCGATCCGACGGGCTTTGACCAGAAGCACTATGTCTTCAGCTTCGTGCGGCGCGAGTTTCTCGGCTCGGTGCGCACCTGGGTCTTCGATGTGCATCCCCGGGCCAACGTCAAGGACATCGGCCGGTTTTACGGGCGCGTCTGGATCGAAGATCAGGACGGCAACGTGGTGCGCTTCAACGGCACCTACACCGGTTCATCCGACCCCGATTCCTCCAAACACTTCTTCCACTTCGACAGTTGGCGGATGAACGTGCAGCCGGGCGTCTGGCTGCCCGTGGCCGTTTACGTGGAAGAGACGCAGCGCACGGAAGCGGACAAGACTCTGGGGCTGAAGGCGCAGACACATTTCTGGGGCTACTCGCTCAAGCTGCCCACGCGCGACAGCGAGAACGTCAGCGTACGCATCGACGACGCGGTGGACAAAAGCGACGACTCCGAGGATGTGAGCCCGCTGCAAGCTTCGCGCCTGTGGATTACGCAGGCGGAGAATAACGTCATCGACCGGCTGGTCGAGGCCGGTCTCGTGGCGCCTCTCGGCACAGGCGGCTACGAAGAGAAGGTGCTCGGCCAGATCGTCATCAACCTGATCGTGCCCAACAATCTGGCCTTCACCGAGCAGATTCATTGCCGCGTGCTGCTGACGGACACGGTCGAAGCGACCACGGTCGGCAACACGATTCTCATCAGCAAGGGACTGATTGACACCCTGCCTAACGAGGAGTCGATCGCCTCGGTGGCGGCCATGGAGCTGGCGCACATCGCCATGGGCCATCACATCGACACGCGCTACGCCTTCAACGACCGGCTGATGTTCCCGGACACGGCCACCTTTCAGCGCATCGACATGAACCACTCGGACCTGGACAACGAGTCGGCCTCCAAGCGCGCCATGGAATATCTTCAGAACTCCATGTACAAGGACAAGCTGGCCACAGCCGGCCTCTACTACGAGCAGTTGATGCAGCGCGGCAAGGCGCTCCAGGCCCTGAACTCGCCGCGTTTGGGCGATTCGCTGCTGCGGCCCGACGGCACGCCGTGGATGTCCGCCTTGATGCACGAAGCGCCCGCAGTCAACTGGGACGATCTGACGCAGACGGCGGCCCTGCCGCTCGGAAGCTGGCTCAAGACCGATCCCTGGGACGATACGGTCCACATGCTGAACGCCCGGCGCTATGCGCCGATGAACGCCCGCGAGAAGATGCCCTTCGAGGTGACGCCGATCTTCTATAAGCTGCGGCGTTACGACGCTGGAGCAACCGCACCGGCCGCGGCGGCGCCTGTGGGCAATTGACGGCACGGCACAACTGTTGGAGGATCGCGACGCCGTCACCCGATGGGCGAAGACACGCTGCCGAAGTCGGCGATCGCGGTCCAAGCAATTCGTCGAGTCGGCCACGGCAAGCCCAATGGTTGCGGGCGTGCTGAACCGGCTCCCAGCGTGAATCCAGGCGGTCTGCTGGCCGGCCGGCGATTCACAGGAAGCAGAACGGCGCTGTTCTCATGAAACGTTCGATCCTGGCTTCACTCTTTTTCGCGTTCTTGCCGGCGGCCATCGTCCCTGCCCACGCGCAGGTTGCGCCTTCGGCAAACGCGCGCACCTTTGCGCTGAACGCCGGCGGCTTTGGCTCGGTCTTTCAGCCCGATTATGCCGGCAACGGTTACGCGCAAACCAGTCCCAATCGTCTCTATGGCCTCGGCGCGTACGTGGACACGCGCTTCAACCGCTGGCTGGCGATCGAGGCTGAAACCCGCTGGATGCGCATCAATCAGTACGCGCCCGCGGGCGGTTTTTCCAACGGCGAAGATACTTACTCGATCGGGCCGATGGTTCCCATTGTGACCATTCACCGGTTTACGCCTTACGGGAAGTTTCTGGTGGGCTTCGGCACGGCGGATTTCCTCTCTTCAAAAACCCCAGTACTGACCTACGGCGGCGGCGTCGATTATCGTCTGAGCCGGCGATGGACCCTGCGCGCCTTCGACTTCGAGTATCAGCAGTGGACGGAAATAAAGAATGCGACGCTCTGGCCGTATGGCGGCAGCGTCGGCCTGAGCTACAGGATTTTTTGACCTCCAAAGTCAGCGCCCGCATCCGGCCCTGGGCAAACGCATCTGGATTTCGCATGACCGCCAGAAACAGCTCGGCAAAGGCACGGCGGAAGCGGTGCCCTTGCAAAACACAATCATCCCGCAATCTGCCATGCGTTTGCCCTGGGCGATACGCGCTCCGGTTTGACTTCACGCCCCCGCGTTGCCGATGATTTTTTAGGTTCCGGATGAATCTGGCGGGAGGAAGAGATCGCATGAAAGTTCTGATTTTTGGTGCGGGAGGCCGCGAAGACGCGCTGGCCTGGTCCGTCGGACGGAGCGGGCGCGTGACTGAAGTGGTGTGCGCGCCCGGCAATGGCGGCATGGCGCAGCGGGCGCGCTGCGCCCCGGTCGATCTGAAGAGCATCGAGGCGATGGTGCGGCTGGTTGAGGCCGAAAGGCCAGAGTTGACCATCGTTGGCCCTGAACTGCCGCTCTCGCTCGGCGTTGTGGACGCGCTTGCCGCGCGCGGCTTCCGCGTCTTTGGGCCGACCCGCGCCGCGGCGATGCTTGAAACCAGCAAGGGCTTCGCCAAGCAGTTCCTGGAGCGCCACCACATTCCCACGGCCAACTATGCAGTCTGTTCCAGTCCCGCCGAGATCGAAAAGACGGTCGAGCTTTTTCATCCGCCGGTCGTCGTCAAGGCCGATGGGCTCTTCGCCGGCAAGGGCGTCTTGATCTGCCATTCGCGCCAGACTGCGGCCGAGGCCGCGCATGGATTGTTCTCCGGCGCGCTGCTGGGCGAATCCGCCGGCCAGGTCGTCATCGAAGAGTTCCTCGAAGGCGACGAGATCAGCTTCCTCTGCCTGAGCGACGGCAAGCACGTGACGCCGCTCGTCCCCGCGCAGGACCACAAGCGCATCGGCGAGGGCGACACCGGTCCGAACACCGGCGGCATGGGCGTTTACTCGACCGACGCGCTGCTCGACCCGGCGATGACGGAGTGGATTCTGCGGCACATCGCCGAGCCCACGGTCGCCGGCATGGCCGCCGAAGGCGCGCCCTTCACCGGCGTGCTGTACTGCGGGCTGATGATGACCGCGCGCGGCCCGATGGTGCTCGAATTCAACACGCGCTTCGGCGATCCGGAGACGCAGGCCATTCTGGTCCGGCTGGAAAGCGATCTGGTCGACGCCCTTGAAGCCTCGATCGACGGCCGCCTGGCCGAGACACCCTTGCGCTGGGCGGCCGGAGCTTCGGCCTGCGTGGTGACCAGCTCGGGCGGCTATCCCGGCTCCTACAAAACCGGCCTGCCCATCGCGGGCCTGGCCGATGCGGCCAAAGTGCCCGGCGTCGAGATCTTTCATGCGGGCACCTCGCTCAAGGACGGCCAGATGCTGACCGCCGGAGGCCGCGTGCTGGGCGTCACCGCCGCCGCCGCCTCGCTGGAAGAGGCTCTGGCGCGCGCCTATCAGGCTGTCGCAGAGATCGCCTACGAGGGCATGTACTACCGGCGCGACATCGGCCACCGCGCGCTCGGCAAGGCAAAGTCCCATTCATCCTAACCTCCATACTGTTCATGCAAGGAGCCGAATCGCTTGGCGATTGCACGAAAGCGAACGCAGATTCCGCCCTTTGCCGTAGAATGTGGTTGACAGCCGAACCGGCGGATGGCGCAGCGCATTTCCAGCCCGCATCGCTCGCCGGCAATCGCGCGCAACACAAGGCGCTGCAAGGCGAATTCAATCGTTTGCATCGATGCCATCCTTGTTGCCTTGACATTCCCCGGTCCGGATCGGACAGGAAAGGAAGTTCCGTTTGAGCGCAATGTGGAGACCCAGTCAGAGCGAGCCAATCCGTTCCACGCCGGTTCCCGAACCGGCCGTCCCGGCCCATGCGCCGCAACCGCCGGTTGAGCCCGCAAACCGCGCGGCGGCGCCGGCCGGCGATCAGGCCGTCATCACGAAGGGCCTGTTCGTGAAGGGCGAAATTTCCGGCAGCGAATCGCTGTATATCGACGGCAAGGTGGAGGGCGCGATCCATCTGCCGGGCAACCGCGTAACCATTGGCCGCAACGGCCAGGTGGGCGCCAATGTCACCGCGCGCGAAGTGGTCGTGATGGGCAAGGTGCGCGGCAACGTCTCGGCCACGGACCGCGTGGACATCCGCGCCGAAGGCGCGCTGAGCGGCGACGTTTCCGCGGCGCGGATCAGCATCGAGGATGGAGCTTTCTTCAAGGGCGGCATCGATATT
>JAJYFB010000041.1 GCA_021785495.1 Acidobacteriota bacterium
GCTCGACGATGGCCACGACCTTGTTGGCGATGGCCATCGCTCCGGCCACGTCCCCGTTGGCAAGCCGCGCCTCGGCCAGGTCGAGGCCGGTAAGTGGTCGCGGTTGGCTGCGCTCGAGCACCTCTTCGTCGGCCCGCGGATCAAACTGCGTCTGCCGCGCGCGATGCACCTGCTGATCCACATCCATGCTGTAGACCATCTCGCCCATGATTTCCTTGAGGCTCGACGGCTGCTTCTCGAACTGGATCATCTGCTCGTAAAAATACTGCGTCAGCACATAGCCCTGGCGCATGTCGTGCTCGACCTGGGCCCGGCGCGCCGCGTCCACCTTCTCTTGATAAAGCTGGCGCTCGTGCTCATAACGCGGCAACTGCGAGCGGTCGATGCCGGCGGGAATTTTGTATTCGGGAACGCCCGTATCCATGGTTCGCGCCTCGATGGCCTTGATCAGGCACTCGACGGTCAGGGCCGTCGGATCGGAACGGAAGCGAAAGTCGAGCGGCGCATCGCTGATCGCCTTGAGAACCGGCGCCTCGCGTTTCAACGCGTCGGTGCGCGAGTAGAGCATCGGATCGATCAGGTAGTGCAGATAGGTGTGCCGCACGTTGGCCATGGGGATCTTGCCGTACCGGGTGGGCGAAACCACCACGATGTAGTCGGTTCCGTAGATGCGCGCATTGGCCACCGCCGGCGCCAGTTGCGGCTCGACCACCACGATGAAACGGCGGCCGCTGTAGGTGGCGGCCGGCATTTTGAGGTAGATGTTGGTGTTCACGATCATCTGCGAGAGCGAATCGTGCAGTTCGTCCGCCGCTTCGTCGTAGCTGTGATGCACCGTCAGCCAGACGCCGTGCAGATCGACGGCCGCGGCGAACTCGCGCAGGATGGGCAGAATCTCCACCACCTGCGTCGAATCGGGCGGCATTTCGGTCAGGTCGGCCGTCACTTCGAGGGCCGGCGGCGGCGTCAGATAGAGCGCCAGCGAGATGTACTGCGCGATGTCCTCTTCGCCGCCCGTCATCCGGTGTTGCGCGATGTAGAGACAGAGAGCGTCGCGCTTTTGCCGCGCCGTCTCGCTCTGGGCGAAGGCCTGATTCATCTCGTCGCGGATGTGCTGGCGGAGGGGCGCGCTGTCGGCCAGCCCCTCGTCATAGCCGCAGGCGTTGAGCGCGGCCGCCATGACAAAAACCGGCTCGGCGCTGACCAGCGAGATCGTCGGTCCAGCCGGATCGATCAGCGACGGCGCTTTCTCCTGCGCGTACACCTCGCTCTGCGGCGAAGCATGTTTCGACGCGCTCGACGCACTGGAGGACGACGAAGCGCCTGCCTGCGCAAAAAGACTGGTCGACAGCGACACAATCGCCAGCAAGGAAGACATCAAGGAGAATGCGGAACGCGAGGTCATGAATTTGTCCTGCCTGCAAGTCTATTGAGCGGCTTCGGCAGGGTCAAACCGCGCCATCTACGTTTCGCCCCAGCCGAAGGCGCCTTCGCAATGCTCGACCTCCGGCCTTTTGCCGGGCTCCATGTAGACGGCGATCGCGTCGAAGCGGGTTGGCGGCGGCTCCTCCAGGCCAAGCTGTTGCAGATACTGGCGGGCAAGCTTCCGCAGCAGGTTGCGCTTGTGAAGATCGATCACAGCCTCGGCCGGGTTGGGGTCGCGCGTGGTGCGGCTCTTGACCTCGCAGAAGCAGAGCACCGCCTCCTGCCAGGCCACCAGGTCGAGATCGCCCGGCAGGCTGCCCGACGACCAGCACCGCGCCACAACGGCGTATCCCTTGCCCATCAAGAACAGCAGAGCCGCTTCTTCGCCTGCGATGCCCGTCCGCAGATGTTCCGGTAAATCCGGCCTCCGGCCGCGGCGAAGAGCCAGCCTATCCAGGGCCGACCACGTGCGCTCCAGGCCCAGGGCGCGAATTCGAGAAGACCACGGCATCGCCAACCATTGTGGACCCTGCCGGCGCGGGACGCAAAGGGCGTGCGGTTAGAGGGCGCGTTCGAGTTTTGCGCCCATCTGCCGATAAGGCAGTTGAACCGGCTCGGACACGGATGCTTTTCAGGAAATCGCGCATTTCTCAAGATTCTGTCGGGAATGCGCGACCTTTGAAGCGGCAAGGCGTGATGTTCAAATTGAAACCGCCGGATGCAATCCGGGAAAGGCGAAGGCGTCCAGGCGGCGCCGAAGCTGTTCGATGGCCGCACACTGTCCGAAATTGCAACTGTAAGGAGATTGGGTGATGGCACATGGTTTGTTGGGTGGCATGTTTACGCAACGGGAAAGCGCCCCGGCGGCAGCCGTGATGGATGCGCCGGAGCCGGAATTGGCATCGGCCTTTGACGTGGATCGCAGCTTTCAGTGCGCGCTCGACGCGCTGCCGGCCAACGTGATGTTTTGCGATCGCGATCTGATCCTGCGCTACATGAACAAGGCCTCGCGCAAGACGCTGCTCACGCTGCAGGAGTACCTGCCGCTTCCGGTGGATCAACTGATCGGCAAATCCATCCACCTCATGCACAAGGATCCGGCGCGGGTGGACAAGATTCTGGGCGCCAAGGAACACGCCGGCCGGCATCAGCTTCCGCACACGTCTACCGTCGCGCTTGGCCCCGTCAAGCTGGACCAGGAGATTGCGCCAATGGTCAACGACCGGGGCGAGTACATCGGCGCCGTGCTTCAGTGGCACATCAGCACGCAACAGGCGATCGACGCGGTGCGCAAGGCGCAGGAGGCGCAGCGCACGGACATCGAGCACCTGAACGGCAACCTGCAGATGGTGGCCACGGCCACGCACCAGATCGAGGCCAGCATTGCCGAGATCGCCAGAAACGCCACCGAACTGGCTGGCGCCTCCGAGAAGTCGCGGCAGGCCAGCGCCGACAGCAAGAGCTCGATCCTGAGCCTGCAAGCCTCGAGCAGCGGCGTGGCCAAGGTGGCCGATCTGATCGCCTCGATCGCCACGCAGACCAGCGTGCTGGCCCTCAACGCCAACATCGAGGCTGCGCGCGCCGGCGTTCACGGCAAGGGCTTTGCCGTGGTGGCCAGCGAGGTGCGCAAGCTGGCTGAGCAGACGGCCAACGCCACTTCGGAGATTCAAAACAAGGTGTCGGCCATCGGCGCCGACGTCTCCACAGCCATCGCAGCCATTGACCAGATCGCGGCGCAGACCGAGGAGTTGTCCGGCCTGTCGCACCAGATGGCCGCCGCCGCCGAGGAGCAGCACCTGTCCACGCAGGAGATGGCGCACAATCTGGAACGGGCCGCGCACCGCACCAAGGAGATTGCCAGCATGAAGATCGTCGAGTAGGCGCCCGGCGCTTTGCCTTGCGTCTGGAAAGTGCGATTTCCCCGTCAATTCGCTGCGACAGATTCGCCGTTCGCCGCAGCGGGCAGTGCGCAGCAAGCGCAACGAAGCAAGCGCAGCGAATTGACCCGCCCGGCAAATTCCCGTAGACTTAGAGTTTGCGGGGGATGCGGCTCGATCCGCCTTCCGCACCGCATCATTTTTCCTGAACGCCAGGACCACCCCCTGCAATTCAGGCTTTGGAGATGGAAGCAAAACCATGGCAAATCACGTATCGGCGCTCAAGCGCGCCCGCCAGACCGAAACCCGCACCGAAGTGAACACCGCCAACCGCAGCCGCGTGCGCACCAGCCTGCGGGCCTTCCGCGAGGCGCTGGCCAAGGGCGACGCCAAGGCCGCCCAGGCGCAATATAGCGCCACGGTTTCCACTCTGGACAAGGGCGTGCAAAAGGGCGTGCTCCACGCCAATACGGCCTCTCGCTACAAAAGCCGCCTGAATGCCCGCCTGAAGGCGCTGGCCGTCGGCGAAGCAAAGAAGTAACCTGTCGATCGAGCCACTTGCAAAATTCAATCGATGATCGCTGGATTTGAAAGGGCACGACTTCAGTCGTGCCGTAAAATACCTGGAATGAATCGGGCTTTAGCCCCTGCGAGAGATTTTTCTTCTCGCAGAATACACCGGAACTGAATTTTGCAAGTGGCTCGATCTTCGCGGTATTCACAGGCAAAAGCCGGGCTCAGCGCCCGGCTTTTGCGTGCCTGCGTCCGGCTTCGTGCGTCCGGCTTATTTGATCTGACCCCCAAAAAATACAACTGGGCGCCCCATCCAAACCGCGTACTTTGCGGTTTGGATGGGATAGCACAAAGCCTATCTTTGGGGCCGGATCAGTAACGTGAGCTGGATCAGTAGCGCCCTTTGCGCAGGAGCGGCCGCAGCGCGGGCAGGAGTGTTGCGGCGATCAGCGCCGAGCCTTTGGCCGTCGGATGGATGCCGTCGCTCTGGATTGTTCCCTGCGTGTGGACAAGATTCCGATAGAGCATAGGCGCCAGGGCCACGCGATGCCGCGCCGCCACGTCGCGAAAGATCTGCTGGAACGAACGGATGTAGTCCGGCCCGTAGTCGGGCGGCAGCGTGATGCCGGCCAGCAAAATCTTGACGTGGGCCGCTTCCAGCCCGGCCAGCAATCGGTCAAGATTGGCGCGTGTCCCGGCAACGGGCAGGCCGCGCAGGCCGTCGTTGCCGCCGAACTCGACAATCACCACGGCCGGATGCAGCTTGAGCACAAAGGGCAGTCCCGCGAGCGCATCCTTCGTGGTCGCGCCGCTGGTCCCCCGGTTGACAACCTTGTAGCGATAGCCCTCGGCGTCGAGATCCTTCTGCAAAAAATCGGGATACGCTTGGCCGTAGGGCAGGCCGTAGCCGGCCGTGATGCTGTCGCCGTAGCAAACCAGCACCGGCCGGTTGGCAGCAGGCGGTTGCGCAGCCAGAAACGCCGCTCCGGGAAGCGCTCCAAGGAGCGCGACAGAAAACAATCGCTGAACGTCCACGGTATCGAGTGTAGTCCGTCGGGCGCGGAACGGTTCCCGCCGCCGCATCGCAGGATAACCGCGAACAGCAGGCGCTTGCCGCCGGTTTCAGCCGATGCCGCTCAAACGCAATCGGGGGCCAGCGGCAGGCTGCCGTTGAGCCAGTGCAGATAGGTGTCGAGGTTGTGAGAACAGCCGAGATTCCGCCTGGCGAAGGTCCACGAGTCGAACGGGCAGGCCGTCGCGACGTGCTCGTAGTCGAGGAGGAAGGGGATGGTCGGCGGCAGCTTGGGCACCACGTCGCGACGATTGACGACGCGCCAGGAGATGATCTGCAGGGCGTCGAAGACGTGCTTGAACTCAAGGTTGCCCACCTTGGGCGAGGCCAGCGTGCTCACAAGCGAGATGTCGAACTTCTGCTTGACGCTGTTCTCGATGGCAAAAAGCGTGGCCAGCGCGGCACCGAGGCTGTGACCGGTGACGATCGTGGGGCGGTCGCGCCGTGTTTGCCCCGCAGCCAGTTGGCGCGGAAGGCCGCGCTCGGCTTCGCGGCGCAATGCAAGCTGTTCGAGCTGGTCGCCGAAGGAGCCGGTCAGTTCGGACTCGGCGGCTGCGCCGGACTCAGCGGCTGCGGCCCGCCCCGGCGCGGCGTGCGGCGCGGGCACAACCTTCATGGTGGAGTAAATTTTGTCAAAGCCGTAGGCCACGCGGCCGGCCGAGGGCAACTGCCGGAAGGGAACCATCACGATGGAAGCGGCGTCGTCCAGCCATTCGATCAGATCCTCCGTGCCGCGAATGGCCACGATGCGATGGTCGGGATTGGCGGTCTCATGGGCGACAATGCCGTAGAACTTCGGCTGCGTGCTCGCGAAGAAAAAATCGGACATGTTGATCCAGGCGGAAAGCTCCCAGCCAGCGGGAATGTTTTTGGGCGCGGGACGCAAATCGTTGGGGTTGACCGCGTACATGTCGTAGGCGGCGGCGACGAACTGGCCATAAAAGGCTGCCTTGGCGGGGTCGAGCGGGATGCTCATGGGGAATCCTCCGGCAATACGTAGGCAGACTATCAGCGGTTCCGGGAAAGCTCAAGTGAATTCCGCATGGTTTTCCGGGCGGCTGCTTCGAATTCGCGGAAAGCGTTCCGGGCGCACCCAGCTCGATTCGCGCAGGGGCTCGGGTGCTGACGGCGTTGAGTTCGCGCATGTTGGCGGCAGAACCGGGAATATCCGGCTTCGCATGAACGCTACATTGGTAACTGATTGACGAAAAGCGCAGGGCAACTGCATTTGAAATTGTGGAGCGATTCTGGCTTGAAAGGGCGTGGCTCCAGCCGCGCCGCCTTGTAACGGCGTTTCAAACGATCGGACAAATTACACGGCCGCAACGATGTACGCTTGGACGCGGCTGTGAAACGCGTTTGTACGAAAATTAACCTTTACAGGCAGGATGCTTTCCTTGCAGACTCCTACCCCGTAACTGAGTCGGGGCTGAATTCGAGGATCCCGCTCGGAATACGGCTCCCCATCAACAAACGGAAGGATGGAGATTTCCTATGAATCAGCGGTTTTGCGCCATCGCGGTCGCCGTGCTTGGCCTCGGCGCCCTCGTATCGATGCCGGCCAACGCGCAGGCATGGAGTTCGTGCAGTCAATACGCCACTTACACCAGTGGCCAGTACAACGTGTACACCGACGAATGGGGCGCGTCATCCGGCCAGTGCCTCTACGTCTACAGCGCCACCAACTGGACCTCGACCTCGAATTTTAGCGGCAACGGCATCAAGGCTTACCCCGACACGGAATTCAGCCTGAACAACGTCGCGCTTAGTTCGCTGAACAGTGTGCCGACGTCGTTCAGCGTCACGGTGCCGGGCGGCGCTGATTTCGACGCCGCATACGATCTATGGACAGCCAATAATGTCGACGAAGTAATGGTCTGGGAGGAGTGGAACTACGATGGCCCGTTGTCGAGCAGCTATGGCTGCAGCGGCTATCCATCCACGGCCTGTCCCATCGCCACCAACGTCTACATCAACGGCGGTTATTACGATGTGTTTCAGGGCAACAACGGACACAATGTCATTTCTTTCCTGCGCACCTCGCAGCGGGCGACCGGCAGCGAAGATATTTTGCAGTTCATGAACTGGTGCGCCAGCAACGGCAAGCTCAACAGTCAGACTTTTTCGACCGCCGATTTCGGCATTGAAATCACGGCCACCAGCGGCACGCAGAACTTTACGCTGAACTCCTATAGCTCCAGCATTGTGACGGCCAGCAGCAGCAGCGGCGGCAGTGGCCTCTCTGGCACGTATACGCTGCAGCCGCAGAACGCTTCCGGCATGTGCCTGGATGCGACCGGATACGGCGGCGCAGGCACGGCGATGGAGATTTATAGTTGCAGCGGTGGCACGAATCAGAGTTTCTACTTCGTGAACCAGGGCTCCAACCTCTATGAAATCGAGCCGAACTACGATGCCGCGCTTTGTCTGGACGTGTACGGCAATCGCACCTCGGCCGGAACGGAGGTCGATGTGTGGACCTGCAACGGCCAAAGCAACCAGAAGTGGGGCGCCATCAGTGAAGGCGGCAACGTGTACGAATTCGCCCCGCAGAATGCAACCGGGTTACGCCTGGATGTAGTCGGCTACGGAACCGCCAACGGCACGAAAGTCGATGTGTGGTCGTCCACGGGCGGCAGCAATCAGAAATGGGCGCTCACCAACTAAACCAATGCAACGGGAAGGGAGGGCCCGGGTGCTGCATCCGGGCCCTCCCTCTCGGAAATGAGCGCCGGATGTTCGAATGTATTGCAAAGAAATTCCTTGGCGTCGCGGTGGTTTGCGGCTGTTTCGCAGGCCAGTTCGCCAGCGCGCAGGCCTCGATGCAGCGCGATCGCCCGGTTGCGGGCGACTTCGGGGTCGCGGCGATGGTGGACGGCCACGCCATCTCCACGGATGAAGTCGACCGGATCGCGATGCAGCGGTATGGCCCGGAAGTTCTCGATCATCTCATCGACAATTACCTGATCGAACGGGAGGCCGAACGGCTGCACGTGGAGGTTTCCGAAGCGGAGATCGACAACCAGGTGCGTACGCTTGCCGAGGCCATCAAGCCGAAGACGCTCGCAGAGGGGCTGCAAGAACATCGCCAGACGCTCGCGGAGCTGCGCGACGATTTTCGCTATCGTCTTCTTGCCCTGAAGCTGGCGGCCCTGAGTGCCCCGCCGGGTCATTTCGTGCATGCGCATGCGATCTTCATCGAGGATGATTCTGGCGGCTCGGCGCATCCTGTCCATGCGGATGCGCTTGCGGAAGCGGCCGCCATCCAGAAGCAGCTCCTGGCCGGCGCCGGGTTCGAAGAACTGGCGCGGCAATATCCGCAAAACTCCACCGGCCGGACGCATGCGCAAGACCTTGGCATCCTGTTCGCGGGATCCCCGGGCGATCCCGCCGTCATCCAGGCTGCCCTGGCGTTGAAGGCCGGCGCCATTGCGAACCAGCCAGTCAAAACCCGCTCCGGCTATTGCCTGATTCTGGTCAGCAGTACGGATGCCGAGCATCCAGCGGACGAGAACCCGCTCTACTCGAATGCGAAAAAGCGTTACGAATACGATTGGGGAAATCGAAATCTCCCTGAATACATGCGGGAATTGCGCTCCAGGGCGGTGATCCGGCAGTTTCTCGATCCGACGGATGAGCCGTCCGCCGCCCGGCCATAAAGCCAGGTCCAAATGCGCCGGCCGGCAAAAGCCCACCGGCGCGGAAGCGGTGCGGCTCACGCAAAGGAGATTCTTTTTACGGCCGGGAACACTTCCGCTCCGCCCGGTGTCTAAGGAAACAGGCGCACGTTCCGTAGGGCGAAACGCCAGGGCCGCGACGCTGGAACCCGCCGGCCTTTCGCTGCGTATCGAACTCCGGGAGGGGGAAACGCCCATCGCATGGCCGGCCGGAGTCCTGTGGCATGACCCCGGTAAGGTGCAAAGGATGGGGAAAGTGCGATAACGTGGGAGGAGACGGACTTGCAGGCGGACCTCACCATGGGCAATCTTGCTGGCGTGCTCACGCTCCAACCCGATGAATCAGCTCTGATCGCGGAGTTGCAATCGGGCTCCGAAGAAGCGTTCGCCTGGCTTATCGCGCACTACCATCAACCGATCTACTCGCTGCTGGCGCGCACGGTGCGCGATCCGGCGGATGCCGCCGACCTGACGCAAGAGGTCTTTGTCAAGGTCTTCCGGGGCATCGGCGGCTTTCACGGCGAATCTTCGCTGCGTACGTGGATTTACCGCATCGCGTTGCGCGAGGCGTCGAACCAGAGGCGCTGGTGGATGCGCCACCGGCAGCAGGAGATTCCGATCGAGCAGGAGATCGCCGCGGACGAGGGCGGTCGGCCGGTTCTGTTGAAGGATGTGCTGGCCGATCCGGCCGAGTCGCCCTATGATCGCGCCGTACGCGCAGAGAGCCGGATGCTCGTCGAGCAGGCCTTGCGTCAGGTGCCGGAGCCGTATCGCACCACGCTGATCCTGCGCGACATCGAGGGTTTTGTTTACGAAGAGGTGGCCGAGATCGAGGGCGTCAACCTGGGAACGGTGAAGTCGCGGCTGGTGCGTGGGCGCGCCTGTTTGAAGGCGCTGCTGGCCGGGCCCCGGGCGGCGCGGCAAACCAGTCCGGCAGCCGGGATGGAGTTGACTCTGGGAGAGGAGGCGCGATGAACGATTGCAAGCAAATCCAGGCGAATCTGAACGATTACATGGACGGCCTGCTGACCGGACGCGCCATGCAGCGGATCGACGCGCACTTGCGCGGCTGCCCGGAGTGCGCGCGCGAGTGGCAAGCGCTGCGCACCCTGCAGGGCGCGCTTGCCGAACTCGGCTCCGTCGAAGAGCCCGCCGGCCTGCTCCTGCGCATCCGCGTGGCCATCAGCCAGGAGCGCGCCCGCACGCATCGCAACCCTCTGGCCGCATGGAACCTGGCCTGGAAGAACACCGTGGGGCCATTCCTGTTGCAAGCCAGCGCCGGTTTTGCCAGCGCCGTGCTGCTGCTCGGCACCGTCGTCTTCCTGGTTTCGATGTTTGCCACGCCGGAATCCGCTTCGGCCGCGCCCGATGTGCCTCTGGGCAACGCCACGGCTCCGCATCTGCTCTACTTCTCGAACGCCCCGGGTGGCAACCAAGCCAACGCCATCGATGGCCCGGTGGTGGTCGAGGCCTTCGTCAATCCCTCCGGCGAGGTCTACGACTATCGCATCCTCTCCGGCCCGGACGACGCCATCACGCGCTCGGAAGTGGAGAACCTGCTGCTGTTCAGCCGCTTCGCTCCGGCCCGCGTCTTCGGTCAGCCGGTGCGCGGTCTGGCGGTGCTTTCGTTCTCGGGCGTCTCCGTGCGCGGATAAGCCCGCGGCCAAGAGACGCGGCGGCCATGCAAAATCCAAATGGGATGGCCTGGGCGCCAACCGCGCCTGGTCCGCCGTCCGCCTGCCCCCTGCGCTTATTGACTGTCTTGATACGCGACACAAAAGTAATAGAAGCACATCACAAAGGCGTGTTTGGCTGGCATATACTTGGGGGCATAGTCAATCAGTGGGATCTGCCTCAGTGCGGTTGAGCTGGCCTTCAAACCGGCGGCAGATTTCGGAGTGAAAGCCATGCGTGTTCGATTTTCTCTCTGGGCGATCCTGCCGGTCGCCCTGGCCCTGACCGTTGTCGGCTGCACGAATCCACTGGCGGTTTCGCTTGCGGTCTCTCCCGCCACGCAAACCCTTGCAGTGGGCCAGACCGCCCAGTTCACAGCCACGGGAACCTTCGGCCACGGGAGCCATCCCTCCTCCACGCAGGTCGAGACCAATGCGGTCACGTGGACTTCGAGCTCGCCTTCGGTGGCGACCGTCAGTTCTACCGGCCTGGCGACGGCCGTCGCCGCGGGCACCACGACCATTGAGGCCAGCCTCCAGGGATTCACCGGAGTGTTGACCGCGCAGGCCACGCTGACGGTTTCGGGCGCGGGAATCGGCACGGGTTCAACGCCTACCTCCGACGTTACCTCCATTACGGTGATTCCGGGCGCCCAGTCGGTAGCCGCACCGGGCGGAACCTCGGTCTTCATCCCCATTGGAACCGAATCGACGGGCGCCACGGTGAACCTGACGAACGAGGTTACGTGGGCGTCGAGCAGCACCCAGGTTGCCACCATCGACACGACAGGCACGGCCACCGGCGTCAGCCAGGGATCGACCACAATCACCGCCGTCTACACCAACGCCGACAAGACCGTGGCAACGGGCACGGCGACCTTCCAGGTGCTGGCGGGCGCGGCCAACCTGGTGACAGCCTTGAGCATCTTCCCCGGTTCGCAGTCGGCGACCTCTCTTGGCCAGCAGGGCCAGTTCACGGTGCTGGGAACCGAGAGCGGCGCGCAATTCGACCTGACCAGCCAGGTGACGTGGACCTCGAGCATGACTTCGGTGGCTACGGTCGGAACCACGGGCAACGGAACACCGGGCCTGGTGACAGCGGAGGCCGCAGGCACAACCACCATTGTGGCAACATACACGAACAAGGACGGAAGCCAGGTCAAGGCGACCGCAAACTACTCGGTCACCGCCGGCAACTCGCCAGAGCCTCTGCTCTCGATCAATGTGGTGCCCACGGGAACCACGGTATCGACGCAGGGACAGACTGGACAGTATCTGGCCTTCGGCACCTTCTCGACACCGCCGCTGGTGCGCGACATCACCAACGAAGTCACATGGATCTCGCTGCTGCCCGAAGTCGCCTCGATCGGCTCCGGCGGCACGCCGGGCGAAATCGCGGGATTGGCGACGGCCGAAGGCTACACCGGCAATACCGTGATCTACGCCGAGGACACGAAGTCGAACCCTGACGGCACGGTGGTTTTGTCGAATGCGCAGTCTTTCACCTGCAAGGATTCGCTGACCAACGTTTGCGATCCGGGGCCGGCTACGCCGCAATTCGCGACGGTTACCGTCTACGTGGAAGGCGAGAATACATTTGTTCCGAATCTCTCGCAGATGGGGCCGGACGGCCTGCCCTATGGCGAATATGTAACCGCCCCCTCTGACACCGGCACAGCCAATCTGATCCATTGCGACAGCAGCGTCAGCAGTTCCGCTGGAAGCACGGGCAGTAAATCGCAATGGGGAGAGGTCGGCGGGACTGGCGGCGTGGTCTGCACGGGAACCTATGAGACCGGCTCTACGGTCACCTTGACGGAGAATATGCCTGCGGGCAGCAGCTATTTCGGCGGCTGGTCCTCGGGCGACGCTCAAGGCACAGGCGGCACATCGTACGTGAACGCCTGCCAGCCGGCGGCAAGCAGCAGCCTGCTGACCTCGACGACCTGCACACTAACGCTCAATAGCAATGCCACCATTGGCGTGATCTTCTACTGAGCACGCTCACGCACCCAAAGAAAAGCCGCCCCGCGGGGCGGCTTTTCTTTAGGCAGAACCGGCAAAGAACATCCAGCCGCAACCGGGCCGGATCAGAAACCATTTCCTTCGGCGAGCACCTCGGCCAGCAGCGCGGGATCGACGTTGCCGCCGCTGACGATCGCCACGGCCTTGCGAAAATCCGGCAGTTGTTCAGCGTGGAAGAGCAAGGCAGCCGTGGCCACCGCGCCGCTGGGTTCGGGCACGAGGCGCGCCGCGGCGGCGATCGCCCGCATGGCCGCGCGAATCTCGGCTTCGGTGACGAGAACGACGCCGTCCACAAAGGCTTGCATGTGCGCGAAGTTGCGCACGCCGACGCTCTGCGTGCGCAGGCCGTCGGCGAGGGTGCGGCTGACGCGCTCGGCAGCCCAGGTTGCGATCCGGCCCGAGCGAAAACTCTCGGCCGCATCGCCGGCCAGTTCGGGCTCCGCGCCGAAGACCTTTACCGTGGGACGCAGCTGCTTGACGGCCGCGGCCACGCCGCCCAGCAAGCCGCCGCCGGAGACGGGAGCCACCACCAGGTCGACATCCGGCAGCGCCTCGACAATTTCGAGACCGCACGTTCCCTGGCCGGCGATAATCTGCTCGTCGTCGTACGGCGGAACGACGGCGTAGCCGTGGGCGCGCACCAGTTCCTCGGCCCTGGCCAGCCGCTCGCTCGACGCCACGCCCACGTCCACCACTTCCGCGCCAAGCGCCAGCGTGGCGGCCCGCTTGACGGCGGGCGCATTCGACGGCATCACGATGACCGCCTTTGCGCCCACCGCGCGCGCCGCGTAAGCCACGCCCTGCGCATGATTGCCGCTCGAATACGTGATAACCCCGCGCGCGATCTCGCCGGGGCTGAGCTGCAAAATCTTGTTGGCTGCGCCGCGAATCTTGAAGGCCCCAATGGGTTGCAGGCTTTCGGCCTTCAGCCAGATCTCCCGGCCCGTTCCGTGGCCGGAAACGCCGGGAAAGGCCGCGCACAAAAGTGGGGTTTTTGCGGCGATGGGCGCGATGCGCGCGGCGGCGGCGCGCATCGCATCGAGCGAAACCAGTGAAGAGGTCTGCGTCGTCATGATGAGCAATAGAGAGCCCGTTTCGGGAGCAGCTTTTTTGCCCCCATTTTTGAACCCTGCCCCCTGCTATTCGTAGGCCAGAGCGTCGATCGGATCCTTGCGCGCTGCCATCCAGGCCGGGTAGAGCGCCCCGCAGAGCGAACCGGTAAAGGCGATCAACGCCGCGCGGACCAACCAGGCGCCGGCAATCTCGAACTGATGCGTGGGCAGTAAATACAGAACGATCTGCTGCACGCCGTAGGTTCCGGCGATGCCAAGCACAATGCCGGCCGCAGCCAGCACCGTGCACTCGCGCAACAGCACGCCGACGATGGTCAGCTTCGAGGCGCCCAGCGACTTCAAGATGCCGATCTCGCGCGTCCGCTCCAGAACTGCCGTGTACATCGACTGGAAGATCACCAGAAAGCCGACGATCACGGCAATGCCGGTGACGATGCGCAGCGAAAGATTGAAGCCGGGAATTTTGTTCGGCGTCATCTGGTTGAGCCAGCTATCGACGGTGGTCAGCGTGTTGTTGCCGAAGCCGCGCGTGGAGCGAATCTCGTTCATCACCACGTCGTCATTGGCCGGGCTGTCGCACTTGACGAAGAAGACGGATACGCGGTCGCCGGCGCCCATCATATCCTGCATGGTCGTGAGCGGAATCAGCTTGCGGCCGCCCTTGCCCGGCTCGACAATGCCGGCAACGCGGAAGTTCTGGTCCATGATCTTCATGGTGTCGCCCACGGCGTAGTTACGGCCCGTAGCCTGATTTTTGCTGTTGGCGATGACGCTGTCGATGAGCACGTCGTTCGGCCCGGTAAACGGCCCACCGGCCAGAAAGACGAAGGGCTTGAGCGCATTGAAGGTCTTGTAGTCGACGCCGTAAAGAATTTCGACGTTGGGGCTGGTGGAAAGATGCTCGATGGCCGGCGAGACCAGCGCCACATGCGGCAGACGCGACAGAACTTCAGTATCTTGCACGGGCATCGATGCGCCGCTGACGCCGTTGAACAGGCTGGCGTTCGAGGGTAACAGCATCAGGTCCGCGCCGATACCGTTCGTGCGCTGCTTGGTGTCGTTCAACAGGCCCATGAAGACGGCCACAATCGACAGGATCATGACGACTTCAATGGCCACGGCCAGCACACTGATGATCGAGCGCACGGGGCGGTGCAGCAGATTGGCGAAGATCAATTTGTTCATCTTGGCAACGGCCTGGGCGGAAAAGCTCACGCCCGAGGATCCATGTTCAGGGTAACAGCCGGGACCGGGGCGGCGAACGGATTCTCCGTGCATCCCTAGGGCCATCGCATTTGACATTGTGGCGCGATTCTGTTTTGAAGGATTTTCCTCCACGGAGCGCGATTGGAACCGCTTTTTGAACAAGTCGGCGGTTTTCCCCGGCGGCTAAAATCGAAGCAGCCATGACCGAATTCACGCATCTGCATCTGCATACGGAATACTCGCTGCTCGACGGCGCCTGCGACGTGTACAAGCTAACGGAACGTGTGGCGGCGATGGGGCAGAAGGCCGTCGCCATGACCGACCACGGGAACATCTACGGGGCGGTGCATTTCTTCGAGGCGGCCAAAAAGGCCGGCGTCAAGCCGATCCTCGGCTGCGAGCTGTACGTGTGCAAGGCGGAGGATCATCGCGCCGAGCCGGTGAGAGCGGGCGGCGAAAAGGATCCGGCCGCGGGCCGCGCGCGCGAGTCCGAGTACAACCACCTGCTGGTGCTGGCCGAGGACGAAGAGGGCTATCGCAATCTGGTGCGCATCACCTCGGAGGCCAGTCTGCACGGCTTTTATCGCAAGCCGCGCATCAGCAAAAAATTTCTGGCCGAACACGCCAAAGGGCTGATCGCCAGCTCCGGCTGCCTTTCGGGCGAGTTGTGCGAGTCGCTCGACCTGGGCAACTACACGCGCGCGGCGGCTGTGGCCCGCGAGTACGAGGATATCTTCGGCAAGGGGAATTTTTACCTGGAAGTGCAGGATCAGGGGCTCGACGCCGAAAGAAAAATTCGCGCCGACCTGTTCCGTCTGGAGCGCGAACTGGGCATCCCCATGATCGCGACCAACGATTCGCACTATCTGTGCGGCGAAGATTCGCACGCCCACGACGTGATGCTGTGCGTGCAGACGGGCGCGAAGATTCACGAGGCCAACCGCTTCCGTTTCGACTCGAACCAGTTTTACGTGAAGAGCGGCGACGAGATGGCCGCGCTCTTCGGCGACGCGCCCGGCGTGCTGGCGCGGACCATGGAGATCGCCGAGCGCTGCAACCTGAAGCTGCACCCGGTGGACAATCCCTTTCCGCAGTTCGCCGTGCCCGATGGGCACACCATCGACAGCTACTTCGAGGAGGTTTGCCGCGAGGGCTTCAAAAAACGCTTGGAGACGGCGATCCGGCTGCTGGAGTCGCGCGGCCTGCTGCGCTCCTCAATCGCCGAGTACGAGGCGCGGCTCGAACGCGAGATCGGCATCATCAAACAGATGAAGTACGTGGGCTACTTCCTGATTGTTTGGGACTTCATCAAGTACGCCAAGGATCACGGCATTCCGGTCGGTCCGGGGCGCGGCTCGGCGGCCGGGTCGCTGGTGGCCTACGCGATGGAGATCACGAACATCGATCCGATGCAGAATGCGCTGCTCTTCGAGCGGTTTCTGAACCCGGAGCGCGTTTCGATGCCCGATATCGACGTGGATTTCTGCATGAATCGCCGCGGCGAGGTGATCGACTACGTGACGCGCAAGTACGGGCGCGAGCAGGTGGCGCAGATCATCACCTTCAATACGATGGCGGCCAAGGCGTCGATCAAGGACTGCGGGCGCGCGCTCGATATGCCCTACGGCGATGTGGACCGGATCGCCAAGCTGGTGCCGTCGACGCTCGGCATGACGCTCGACAAAGCGCTCGAAGAAGCCCCCGAACTGCGCAAGGCCTACGACGGCGATGCGCAGGTGCGTGAGCTGATCGACACGGCCAAGAAGCTCGAAGGGCTGGTGCGCGGCTCGGGCGTTCACGCGGCCGGCGTGGTGATTGCGCCGCGTCCGCTCACGGAGCTGGCCCCGGTGGTGCGCACAAAGAACGACGAAATCGTGACCGCCTACGATATGAAGTCCGTCGAGAAGATGGGCCTGCTGAAGATGGACTTCCTGGGCCTGACCACGCTGACGATCATCGACGACTGCATCAAGCTGATCGCCGCACATCGCGGCGAAACCATCGACATCGAGGCCATTCCGCGCAACGACGCCGAGACCTTCGCCAAGGTCTTCCATCAGGCGCTGACCTCGGGCGTCTTCCAGTTCGAGTCGGGCGGCATGCGCGACGTGCTGCGCCGCTACCGGCCGGAGACGGTCGAGGATCTGACAGCGTTGAACGCGCTCTACCGCCCCGGACCGATCCAGGGCGGCATGATCGACGATTTCATCGAGCGCAAGTGGGGACGGCGCAAGGTCGAGTACATGCTGCCGCCGCTCGAAAGCATTCTCAAGGAAACGCTGGGCGTGATCGTCTATCAGGAACAGGTGATGCAGATCGCCAACGTGCTGGCCAGTTACTCGCTCGGCGAGGCCGACCTGCTGCGCCGCGCCATGGGCAAAAAGAACTTCGAGGAGATGGCCCGGCAGCGCGACCGCTTCATCAGCGGCGCGGTAGCCAACGGCTTTCCGAAGGACACGGCGGGCGAAATCTTCGACCAGATGGATAAGTTCGCCGGCTACGGATTCAACAAGTCGCACTCGGCGGCCTATGCGTGGGTGGCCTATCAAACGGCCTATCTCAAGACGCACTACCCGGTGGAGTTCATGGCGGCGCTGCTGACTTCGGAAACCTCGAAGCCGGAGAGCGTGGTCAAGTACATCGGCGAGTGCCGCGAGATGGGCATTCCCGTTGCGCCGCCGGACGTGCAGGTCTCCGGAGCGCAGTTCACGCCGCAGGTAACGGCCGAGGGCGCGGCGATTCGCTTCGGGCTGGCCGCGGTCAAGAACGTGGGCGCCAACGCCATCGAGTCCATTCAGAAGGCGCGCGCCGAAGCGGGCGGCCGCTTCAAAAATTTCTGGGAGTTTTGCGAAAAGGTCGATCTGCGCGTAATGAACAAGCGCGTGATCGAGTCGCTGATCAAGGCCGGGGCGCTCGACTCGCTGGGCACGCGCGGCCAGCTCACGGCGGCCATTGACAAGGCGATGGAGCGCGCGCAGAAGGCGCAGCGCGACGCCGAGAGCGGTCAGGCCGGGCTCTTCGGGCTCTTCGACGAAGCGCCTGCTCTGGGCCGCGATGCGGACGCTTTGCCGCCCGCGCCCGACTGGGAAGAGAGCGTGCGCCTGGCCAACGAAAAAGAGGTTCTCGGCTTTTTTGTCTCCGGCCATCCGCTCGATAAATACGCCGAAAAGCTGCGCAATTTGACCGGCGTGATTCCGGTGGCCGAGGCGCTTGAGCGCAAGCCGCCGGAACGCCGCTGGGGCGCGCCGGCCGACCCGGCCGATGAAATTCTGGTGGCGGGCATGCTCGTTGGCGTGGCGGCCAAGAAGAGCAAAAAAGATCAACGGCTTTATGCGCAGGGAGCGATCGAGGACGCGACCGGCAAGATCGACCTGATCTGCTTTGCGCGCGACTACGAGCGGCTGGCGCAACAGTTGAAGATGGAAGTTCCCGTTCTGGTGCGGGGCACGTTGATGGGCGAGGAAGACTCCGCGCCGAAGATTTCCATCAGCGCGGTGCAGCCGCTCGAAGCCGTGCAGGTGAAGCTGCCCACGGCCCTGCGCATCCGCATCGATCTGGACCGCGCCACCGAGGAGATGCTCACCGGCCTGAAGAACGCGGCCGATGCCGCGCCCGGCCCCGGAAAGATGATGCTGAGCCTCGAAAAGAAGGGCGAGTACGCCGTGGTTCTGGAGCCGGAGGGGCTGAACGTGGCTGCCGATCGCGGCTGGGTGGAGCGGGTCGAGCAGTTGATCGGCAAGGGATCGGTACAGGCGGTCGCGTAGCGGCGTCAGGCGATCGGAGGACGGCCGCAAGATCGGCCGCATCCGACTCAAAACCATTCCCGACGCCACGCGAGCCACGCTGCATGGGTTGATCGGCGCATCCATTGCGCTGGGCAGCACGGCGCGCACCGACGGGCTGGCCGCTTCTCTGAAATTGAGGGGGTACGTTCACCCGCGCGAAGTGCAGGTGGAGCAACCTGAGGGAGAACACGTGCTGCTGCGGGTGCATCTGGTCATCGGCTCGCTGAAGCGTTGAATGCGGGGAATGCACCAGGGAGCTATCGGCCCCGCGCACTGGGACGACGATCTGAACGAGTTCACCTTCCGCTTCCACTGCCGCCGGTCGGCTTCACGCGGCAAACTGTTCGATCGGAAGATTCGGCAAGCCGTTCCAATTGAGCCGGTTCATTTGCCCGCCTGGCCGAATCACAATCCGCGCTTCGCGTGCAATGTGTTCGCTGCGCATTCAATGCGTTTGAGATGTGCAGGCGCATCGATTCCTCCAGCGGGAGCCCCCGCAGTGTGCGCGAACGAACTGGATTTGCGCTAGAATTGTCGCGCAGCATTTTTCCGCCGAGTTGCGATGGTCGAGGCGGATTGTTCGATTTCTCCACGGAAGCGTGTTTCCAGAGCATCCGGTCTCGCGGACCGAATCGGCGTTACATGCGGTCTGGCAGCAAGAACCTGGCCAGGAAACTTCGGTCAAGACGACGACAAATCCGCGCGCAACGGATCGCAACCGGTAGGGAGAAACGCGCCTCATGCAGCTTTTGCGAAAATCTGTCTTCGTCGCCGTCCTGTTTGTTCTCTGCTTTGCACTTCCACGCACCGCCTCGGCCGCATCGCACAAGGTCCACGCCGTTTTTCTGGGTGTGGTGAAGACCGTGCCATACTCGAAGGCCGGCGATCCGTCTGGCGCCGCTCCGGGCGAGGACTCACTCAAGATTCGCGCCCTCGTCGTCGATGGCGCGCTCAAGGAGTGGACCACCGGCGAGATGCACGACATTACGGATCGCAGCTTTGCCGTGCGCCGCGCCCTGCGCGTCAACGACGCCTTGCCCACGGATGCGCCCGCGGCCAAGACCGCCCCGGCGGTCAGCCACTGGGTGTGGCAGCGCGGGCCGTGGCTGCTGGTGGATCGCGTGACGGGCCACATCACGGCGCTGCGTCTTCCGCATTACGATCCCGGCGTCAGCCAGGTGAGCTGGTACCGCGACTACGCAGCCTACTGCGGTCTGACGGCCAGCGGCAAAAGCCTCTATGCCGTCGTGGCTCAGGTGGATGCGCGACGTCCGTCTCTGGCCAAGCGGCTCGCGCCCTTCGATGCCGCCAACCGGCCGGCTGCGGTCTGTGCCGCGCCTGAGTGGCAGCGCGATCCGATGCGCGTCACCTTTCATCCTGCGGGCATGAGCGCGGTGAGCTATCAGATTGCGCCCGGCTCGGCGGTGCTTGTGGAAGACGCGGGCGAAGAGGAAAGCGCGCCGGATCCGGCTGCGTCGAAGTAAGGCGTCCGGCGCGCCCGTCGACTCCGGGAATGTCGCGGCTCAGGCGTAGAGATCGATGCCGCCGCGGCGTGCCGGCAAAGTTGCGCCATTTCCCCCGGCGCTGTTCGTCGGCCCGGACGACGAGGACTGCATCCCGTCCAGCATGGCGAGCAGCGCTTCTTCCGGGCCGTTCTGGTTCGCCGCGGAGTTCCAGGCATTCAGGCCAAGCGCGTTTTTCCAGCTTGTCATCAGCGCCGCGTCCGTATTTCCGCTGGGAGCCGCTTGAACCGTCGTGCTGACCATGGCGAGACTCTCCGTCCGGCTGCTGGCTGCAACCTCGGCTACGGACTGACTGCTCGACGCGCCGTCGCTGGTTGCGGCCACGCCGAGGGCGACGGCATGGGCGATGCTTCCGTTCATCGACGCCGTTGTCAAGGTGCTTTGGCCGGTTGCCGTTTGCGTCTCGCCGGTCGTGCTCATGGTGAAGTTTTCCACGCTGGCCGCGGCTGCGGCGACCATGGCCACGGACGAGCCATTGCTGCTTGTGGCGCTTGCGGCCTCGTCCACCGTGGCCGTGGAAGTCGTGCTGTCGAATTGCACGGCAAAGTCGTACGGATTCGTGCTGGCGGTTGCGCTCGGCGGCAGATTGTAGTCGGAGATGTGCAGGCTGAGCTGCGCGGCGGACGCGCTCGAAGTTCCGCCCACGGAGAGCGACGAATCGGAGAAGCCGAAGGTGAAGTTCTGGCCAGCGCCGCTCATCTGCGCATCGATCGCGTTGCCGATGGCGCTG
>JAJYFB010000181.1 GCA_021785495.1 Acidobacteriota bacterium
GCGAGGAGGCCGCCGGTGCAGCTCTCGGCAACGGCGAGCGTGGCCTGGCGGAGGCCAAGGTAGTAAAGCACAATCTGTTCGAGCGATTCGCCGTCGGAGGAATAGAGCCAGTCTTCGAGCGCCTCCTCGATGCGGCTGGCGAGCTCGTCGACGCGTTTCCAGGCGGCGCCGGCATCGGGTTTGGAGCAGATGAGGGTAATCTGCAAGTCGCCGGTGTGAGCCAGCAGCGTGGTCTCAACGTCGGTGTAGGTGGTGTAGATGGGCGCGAGGATCTTGTCGGCCTGCGATTCGGGAATCATGGCCGCTTTGAGTGTGCGCACGGCAATGGCGCGCGGCGGGACGAGCGATTTGAGGCGGGGCAGGCATTCGGCGTCGAAGAGCGGACGGCACTCGCGAGGAGGGCCGGGCAGCAGGGCGATGAGCTTGCGATAGCCGCCGAAGGTGATGTCGAGCCACTGGCCGGGGGCGCTGCCGTTGGGATTGGGCAGGATTGTGGCGCCCGCGATTACGTCGGCCTGCTTGAGGTTATTTTCCGGCATGGGGATGCGCCATGAGGCGGCGCGGGCATGGAGCGCGGCCACCTGCGCGGCGTCGCGGCGCAGGGTGAGCGAGAGCGATTCGGCAACGGCTTCGCGGGTGAGATCGTCTTCAGTGGGGCCGAGGCCGCCCATGAGGACGAGAATGTCGACGCGGCCAAGAGCGGTGCGAATGGCGCTGACGAGATCTCTCTGGCGATCTCCGACGATGGTCTTGAAGTTGACCGTGACGCCGAGGGCGTTGAGCTTCTCCGTGACATGGAGAGAGTTCGTGTCCTGGCGGAACGGGGTGAGCATCTCGGAGCCGACGGCGATGATTTCGGATTTCATAAGAACAGTTGTCGGTGGTCAGTGAAATGGCGCATCGTGCGCAGGGCTGCGGGCCGCAATCAGCGCCTCAGGCGAGATGACTGAACCCTGCCCCCTGCCTCTGGCCACTGATCTCTGACCACTAGAAAAGATTCAGCCCTTCTACTCCCAAGTCCACATCATAAACGGCCTCGTTGGTGGCGAGGATGGTGGCGCCGAGCGGGGAGAAGGCGAGGCCGACCAGATTATCGCCGGCGACGGCAAGCGAGGCTTCGCCGTGCGGCGTGACGCGCACCAGGCCGTGGCGGCCGTGCAGGCAGGCGGCGAGATAGATGTCGCCATTGCGCGCGAGGGCGAGCCCCTGAGGCCGGCCGAGACCGCGATACAAGACGCGTGTGTCGCCGTTGGGCTCGATGGCCCAGATGGCTTCGTTCGACGAGAGGGTGGGTGCGGTGACAAAGAGCGTGCCTTCGGGGTTGACGGCGAGGTGATAGGCGGAGACGCTGGGCTCAAGCGTGGCGTGGACAAAGATCTGCCGCTCGGGATTGATCTTGAAGATGGTGCCGCTGCGGTCGCCGACGAAGAGGTTGCCCTCGGCGTCGAAGACTGCGCCTGTGGCGACGCCCATGCCTTCGACGTACTTTGTGAATTCGCCGGCGGCGTCGACGCGATAGACGCTGCCTTCGGCGCGCGAGGTGACGTAGAGATCGCCGGCAGGACTGAAGGCGAGGCCGGTGGCGTTCAGCAGACCGGTGACGAAGGGCGTGGCGCGGCCGTCGGCGCTGATGCGCATGACGGAGACGGAGGTCATTTTGCCGCGCGGCCCGGAGATGGTGGTGTAGATCATGCCGGAGCGGCTGACTGCGGGGTTGGTGACAGGATGGAGGCTGTCAGCAAGCTTGTGGGCGATATGGACGGCGCCGGCATTGGCAGCGCCGGCTGGAGTGCGCACCTCGATGATTCCCGTGGAGGCCGAGGCGGGGACGCGAAAGGCCAGGCGCGCGGGCCGGCTCATGAGCAAATGGGCGCGGTCGCCATCGACATAGATTGCGGGCACGCCAAACTCGTGCGGGCCGAGATGGATGCCGGCGAGTTCCACCTCGCCCTGCGGCAAAGCCGCAGCGGGAACGACGACGTCGACGCGGGGCAGCGGCAGGGAGGGGGAATCGGGTTGCGGAGAGCTGCGAGACATGGCGAATCAGATCCAGTGGCGAACAAGTAATGCTACAACCAAAGCATACAGGCCGGCAGCTACGTCGTCGAAGACGATGCCCCATCCGGCAGGGAGGCGTTCGAAACGGCGCACGGGGAACGGCTTGGTAATGTCGAAGAGACGGAAGAGCGCGAGGGCGATGAGGCCGTGACGCCAGTCCGCAGGGCTCCAGATGAGCGCGATCCATTGGCCGATGACTTCGTCGATGACAACAAAGCCGGGATCGGTGCGGCCGGCTTCGCGTTCGACGATGGTGGCAGCGGGAACGCCGAGCACGATGGTGACGGCGATGGCGGCGAGAAGAGCGATGAGGAGCGCGTGCGGCGCGGGGTGCGCGAAGCGCGCCCAGGCGGCCCAGAGAAGCACGGCGGCGACGGATCCCCAGGTGCCGGGACCGGGCTTGCCGAGGCCAGCGCCGAAGAAGGTGGCGACGGTCCAGGCCCAGAGGGTTCTCTTCGGTTTGATCTGAGTTTCAGCGTCCGGATTCACTTGGACCTCGCATTCTTTTCTGGAGACGCGCGCCGATACGAAGTTTCTGGAGCAAGGATGTCATTGCTCATTCATTCCCACCGCCGTGATTTACCCCGCCCAGACCGAGGTCTTCGAGCACTTCGGGATCGATGACGGAAGAGCTGATCTTGTAGGCGCCGGAGGCCCACTTGCCGAGATCGATCTTGCGGCAGCGGTCGCTGCAGAAAGGGAAGTCGTCGTCGGTGGCGCGGACCAGCATTCCGCAAGTGGGGCAGCGCAGCAGCTTTGCGTTTTTTCTCTTTGTGGGCATGGCGTTTGAGGCGTGCATGTGCCGCCGTTTATCCCTATGTTAGCGCGTTGCGTTCGGAGCGATTCCGACAGAGGTTTGTGGCGTGCCGCCTCGGGAAGTGTAAAGAAAGTCAGCGCGATGCGCGTTGCTGGGGAGGCGTGAAACAGCAAACGCACATCATGATGCGTGCACATTGCCGGCGGCGCAGCTTGCTATTTGGACTGCGCCAACCTGGCCGGCGAGAGTTTGGGCGCGAGGCTGTGAACAACGAGCAGAGCCAGCGGATAGGCGAGGCACGCGATGATGAACAGGGTGACGAAGCTGTGGGTTTTCTCGACAATGGCACCTGCGCTGTAGAGCAGCAGCACGCCGCCGAAGGCGCCGGCCATGCCGCCGATGCCGGTGACGCTGGCGACCGCGGCTTTGGGGAACATGTCGGAGGGCAGGGTAAACACGTTTGCCGACCATCCCTGGTGGCCCGCAGTGGCCAGGCCCAGCAGCGCCACAACCACCCAGAGGCTGTGAATGTATGGCACGGCGAAGATGGGAGCGATGCAGAAAACGCAGATCAGCATGGCAACTTTGCGGCCCACGTTGGCTGTCTTTCCGCGGGCAATCAGCGATGAAGAGATCTGGCCGCCGCCCACGCTGCCGATGATCGAAATGGCGTAGGCGAGCATGACCGGAATCTTGCTTTGCGAAAGGGTCAGATGGAAGGTGGTCTGGATGAAGCCCGGAATCCAGAAGAGATAGAACCACCAGATGGGGTCGGTGAGGAACTTGGCGATGGCGAAGGCCCAGGTTTCCTTGCACGGGAAGACGTGCGCCCATGGCACTCTCGCGATTTTTTCGCCGGGGTCGCTGAGAATAAGTGCGAGCTCTGACTTGGAGACACGGGGGTGGTCTTCAGGGCGGCGATAGATCAGCAGCCAGAATACAAGCCAGACGAAGCCCATCAAGCCGGCCACGATGAAGCAGCCGCGCCAGGCCCGCTCCGGCCCGAACCAGCTCACACCGCTGAAGAGACCGACGAGCACGGCTACGACAGGCGGCGCGATCATGTTGCCGACGTTGGCGCCGGAGTTGAAGAGTCCGGTGGCGAGCGCTCGCTCGCGTTTGGGGAACCACTCGGCCACGGTTTTGATGCAGGCGGGGAAGTTCGCGGCCTCGCCCAGGCCCAGCAGGAACATCGCTATGGCGAAGGACGCGACGGAGAATGCCGCGCCCGGCAGCATGGCCGCAACACTCCACAGGCA
>JAJYFB010000182.1 GCA_021785495.1 Acidobacteriota bacterium
ATGTACGACGCGGCGGTGGCGGGCGGTGGACCGGCCGGGTACACGGCGGCGATTCGTGGCGCGGAATACGGATTGAAGGTTGCGCTGATCGACGCCAGCCCCCGGCTGGGCGGAACCTGCCTGCATGTGGGCTGCATCCCCACCAAGGCGCTGCTGTTCAGCGCCGAACTGTGGGAGACGCTGAAGCGCGCCGGCGAGTTCGGCATCCAGGGCGTCGAGGCCCGCGAGCTGGACTGGGCCGCCGTGCTGGCCCGCAAGGACGCCATCGTCACCAGGCACGCCAAGGGTCTCGATTTCCTGATGAAAAAGCACAAAATCGCTGTGTTTTCCGGCCTTGGCCGTCTGACCGGGCCGGCGCGAGAGGGCGTGCATACGGTCGCAATCGAGTCGAAGGACGCGCCGGGTTCGGTGCTGGCGAAGAACGTCGTGCTGGCCACCGGCTCCGAGGCACGGATGCTTCCGGGGCTCCCGGCCAGCGCGTCCATCCTGACGAACGTCGAGATTCTCGGCCTGAGCGCACCGCCCCGCTCGCTCATCGTGATCGGCGCCGGCGCCGTGGGCGTGGAGTTCGCCTCGATCTTCCGTAGCTTCGGCGCCGAAGTGACGATTCTGGAGGCGCTGCCCCGGCTGGTTCCCGTCGAGGACGAAGAGATTTCCAAAGAGCTGGCGCGGCTTTTCCGTAAGCGCGGCATCGAAACCGTGACCGGCGCGAAGGTCGAAAAGGTGGAGACGACCGCGACCGGCGTGAAGGTGAGCTACACGGATGCGGGCGGAAATCTGAAGACGAAAGAGAGCGAGAAGCTCCTGGTGGCCGTGGGCCGCGCGCCGCGCACGGCCGGAGTTGGCCTGGAGACGACGCGCATCGCAATGGAACGCGGTTTTGTGAGGGTCAATGAGGCGCAGGAGACGGCCGAGCCGGGCGTTTTCGCCATCGGCGACATCGTCTCCGGCCTGCCGCAACTGGCGCACGTGGGCATGATGAGCGGCATGGTGGCCGCGGCCCGGATCGCCGGACGGCGGTTTCGCCCGGTGCGCCGTGAGCGCATCCCCGGCTGCACCTACAGCGAGCCGCAGATCGCGAGCGTGGGCCAGACCGAGGCCGAGGCCAAAGAGAAGGGATACGCCGTGAAGGTGGGCAAATTCCCCTTCGCGGGCAACTCGAAGGCCACCATCGTCGGCAACCACGACGGCTTTGTCAAGATCGTCGCCGACGCCAAGTACGGCGAGATTCTCGGCGTGCATATTCTCGGACCGCAGGCGACCGAACTGATTGCCGAAGCCGTCGCGGCGATGGAACTGGAAGGAACGGTCGAGGAATTGATGTTCACCATCCACGCGCACCCCACGCTGAGCGAGGCGATGCTCGACGGCCTGGGCGCGGTCGAGGGTATGGCGATCAACGCATAAAATCGCGGACTTGCACCGCGCCGGAGCTCCCGGCGCGAACCCGCCACAAACCATCCGGGCCCGGAAGAGACTTCCGGGCCCGGATGGTTTGCCGTGAACCGCGGTTCTGCCCGTCTACGGCTGCGTAGTTGCCGCAGGCGCGCCGGCCACGGGCGGGATCGGCGTCGGCTGGGGAACTGGTTTTGCGCTCTCATCCTTCTTGCGCTGCGACATGCGCGATTTTGCGGCGGTTCGCGCCGAGGCTTTGATCTTCTTGGGCTGCGCGGTGGCGCCGTTCAGTCCCAAGGGGGACGACTGGACCTGCTGATCGGCCACCTCGCCTGCGTTTGGCGCTTGGGGAGCGCTTGCGTCGCCCGGCGCGACACTGCCAGGGCTCTCCTTCTTTTTCTTGTGCTTGTAGGCGCTGGTGCGCGCCAGATGACTGAATCGCGTCCGCAGGGCCGGCGCGGTTGGCTCCAATGGATTGGCCGGCAAATTCTCATTCGCCGCCGAAGCTTGTTCGGGCAGCGCGCCCGCATCCTCGGTGGCTGAGCTGGTGGCGGCCGTGGGCAGGGTCTCGCGCGGCGCCTGACCGTAGCGAATCTTCTCTCGCTTGCCCGGCTTCTCTTCCTGCTGCTGGGCTTTCTTCCCTTTTCCGCTCTTGCCGGCAACCGTCTCCTGCGCGCCGGAACGCTCATGCAGTGCGTGCGTATTCTCGCGGAAGCGCGTCCTTTCCACCTTGGCCTTTTTCTTGGGCGCCGGCGGCTTGTAGGCGCTGAAGGCGATGCTCGAGTGTGCCTCGGCGTAGGTTGCGCCCGTATCCTCGTAGCCCTTGCGGATCTGGATGAAGGCCTCGTCGCGCATCCGGTTCAGATAGTCGCGGATCGCCGGCTCCATCTTGCTCATGTAATAAGCCTGATCCACGTCCTGCTCGACATCCTTGAACGGCCGCGGGCCGCCCGGCGTATGCGCGACAACCTCCAGAATGAGGTAGCCCTGCCGGGTCAGGATGGGATCGCTGAACTGGCCTGCCTGCAAGGCAAAGACCTTGTCCTCAATCGCTTTGCCCAGTTGGCCGCGCTGATACTGGCCCAGGTCGCCGCCCTCGGCCGCCGTGGGACCGTCGCTGAAGCTGCGCGCCAGTTGCGCAAAGTTGCCGCCGGCGTGCAGACGGGCTTCGATGTCGGCCGCCTTCGCCTTGGCCGCCGCCATCTTCGCGGCATTGTCGCCCGTGCCGGTCGCGATCAGAATCTCGCTCAGGCGCACGCTCTCCGGCTGCGCGTAATCCTGCTGGTGCGCCTCGTAGTAGCGCTCCGCTTCGCCGGGGGTGATCTGGATATGCGCGCCCACTTCCTGCCGCATCACATCCTGCGTGATGATCTGGTTGCGGATGTTGGCCTTGAAATCCTCAAAGGAGACGCCCTGCTTTTCGGCTTCCTGCTGCAAGGCCTCGATCGAATCCAGATGATACTGCTTGCGAATCTCGTCCAGGCGCTTGATCAGCCCGGTCTCGCCCGTAACGCCCAGTTCCTTGCCCTTCGAGAGCCACAACTGCTGGTCGATCAGGTTGCGCAGCAGATTTCTGCGCGCATCCGACATTTCCTGCATCGTCTCGCTGCGGTCGCGCCCCTCCTGATTGAGATCCTCCAGGGCGCGGTTGTAATCCGACTGCGTGATGATCTGGTCGTTGACGCGGGCGATGATGTCCTCGACCACGTCGCCGCCGTAGGGGCTGGACGGTTCGTTGAACTGGGCGTGCGCGCGGCCGCCGGGCGTCAGCGTCGCGGCGCCAAGCGCCAGCGCCGCGGCCATGCGAAGAATCGCCCACTTGCCAGCCGCTGGCCGGCCTGCTGGTTGACTGCCTAGCGCCACTGGATCCCCCTGTGACCGCGGAATTGAACCATGTGTAGAGTGCGGGGTTGTCGTCAATGCCTTCATTCGTTCCTGTCCCGTTCGCCGGATTCCGACCGGAGTTCGCGGTCTTCTCAATAGACGCCATTGTAAATGGCCGGGCAGCAGGAGCGCGATCTTTCCGGCGGTCATCCTTCCGGTGCGCCGGCGCACCGGAAGGCGCTCTGCCTCCGGGGGAGTGGCTCCGGTGCGTTCAATTCCACGGTGCTATACTTGAGCCGGGAAACGCTTCGCAGGCCCATGCCGTGCGATCCATCCAGATTCGAGGCCTTGCCGCCGGTACCGGGCAAGGTCAATTTGTATGAAGCGCCGATGCGGCTCCCAGCGAGTCCGCGCACGGCCCATGCGATCGTTCCGCCCGCGCCCCTCGTTCGGCTGGCTGGAGGTTTGATTTGTCGAAGTTCGGTTTGTCGCTCTCCCCCCGCGCTCGCCGCGTCTTCTTCGTCTTCACGGTTTTCTTTGCCGTTTGCGCCGTGGCCGGCACTATCCTCGAACGGCGCGTGGGCGCCGAGTCCGCGCAGAACGAGAATCAGCTTCGCGACAATCTGAAGAGCTTCACCGATGTGTATGCCCTGATCGAGCGCAACTATGCCGATCCGCTCACCGGCGAAAAAATCGATACGGCCCTCTATGACGGCGCCATTCCCGGCATGTTGCAGGTGCTCGACCCGCATTCGCACTTTTACGATCCCAAGTCGTTCGCCGCCCTGCGCGAAGATCAGAGCGGCCGCTACTACGGCGTAGGCATGGTCCAGCCGC
>JAJYFB010000183.1 GCA_021785495.1 Acidobacteriota bacterium
TGAGGATGGCCAAGCTTTGCGTGATAGACCATCCGCAAAGCGCGTGCCCGTACGGTTCGGGCAGCCTTTTGCAATCGCTCCTTGAGACCCGATAGCTCCTGCTCCTGGGTGAGATTCATGATGATTGATTTCCACTCTTGAACGACTGGTTCCAAGACTATCTTTTACACGAACCAGCCTTAGCTATGCAGAAGAAAATGCAGCATAGCATAAATATGCAATCACGCTGCCATGTTAGGGAACTTAGGCAGGCGGGTCATCCCGTCGAGCGGTCGAGCACCGCTTTTGCGGTCCATCTGTCCGTGATCAGAACATCAATCCACCGTCCGTTTAATGCTCCAAGGATCGCGTCTGCTTTGCGCTTTCCGCCGGCCAGTGCGATCACGCGCTTCGCCTTTTTGATCTGCGGCAGCGACATTCCGATCACGCGCTCCGTGAGCTTTGTGCGCACCGGCGTCCCCGTAACATCGAAGAACTGAAGACAGATGTCGCCCACCGCTCCGTGTTTGCGCAGTTGGTTCAACTCCTGTGACGAGAAGACGTTGCCGCTGCTTGCCAGCAGGCGCGAAGGCTCAACCGCGCCAATGCCTACAAGGACCATGTCCATGTGATCGAACAAATCCATCGCCGTGCGCACGTAGCTCTCTTTCAGGAGCACCTTCTTCGCTTCAATCGATGTAGTGATTCCGGGAACGGGGAGCAAGACCGCCTGGCCGCCAATGAGATAAGCCAACCGCTGGGTCAGATGGGTGGCGTGCATCTGCGCGGCCGGATTGCCCAGGCCGCCGAGGATCTGCACGACCTTGTTGGCGCTGCCCATCTTGGTGGGATGCATGGCCTTGATCATTTCCAGCAGGGAAGCACTCCATGACGAGATGCCGATCGCTTCCCCAGGTTTGACAGCCAACTCCATAAAATAGGCGCCCGCGCTGCCGATGTCGCGCACAATCTGCCCCTCGTCATTCGTTACCGAATCGGCGACAACTGCTTCGCGCAGACCGAAACGAGATTCCAGGGCCTCCTCGAGATCGGCGTGAATGCCGCTGGGCACCGTCACGCTGATGCGTATGATTCCGGCCTCGTAGGCCTTTTTCAGCAGCCGGGAAACCGTGGATTGATGAATATTGAGCCGCTCCGTAATCTCCGCCTGGCGAATGGATTGCGAGTAGTACATACGCGCAACCTTCGTCATGAGCCGGATCTTATCGTTTTGAGCCATGTAGACGATCCTAAATCACCATCAATCGATCCGCCGGAATGAGCCTCAGCGGAATTATTTTCCAATGCAGAAGGTGGCGAAGATCAGGTTGAGAATGTCGTCGGGGGTGGTTTGGCCGGTGAGGGAGTCAAGCGCCCAGAGCGCGCGGTAGAGGTCAATCAGGATCATCTCGTGGGGAATCGAATTGGCATTCGCCTGGGCGGCGTCAGCAAGGGCCGCGATGGCCGTGGAGACGGCCTGGCGCTGGCGCAGATTGGTCAACATGCCGGGCTCGGCGGCGGCCCCGCCCGTGGCCAGGGCCAGAATGCGCTCGCGCAGCGCGGCGATTCCTTCGCCGGTGAGCGCGGAGGTGGTAAGCGCGGAGACCCCGGTAAGATCGCGGGCAGACGGATGCGCTTCGGCCAGGTCGCTCTTGTTGATAGCGACCAGCGCGGGACGGTCCTGGACGGCTTCAAGTAAACGGCGCTCCTCGTCGTTGATCGGCTGGGTGGCGTCGAGAACGACCAGCACGAGCGCCGCGTCCGCCAGCGCCTCGCGGCTGCGGGCAATGCCTAATTGCTCCGCCTCCTCGCGTCCTTCGCGCAGGCCGGCGGTGTCGACCAGTTCGAGAGGGATGCCGTCGAGGGAGATGCGCTCGGTAACCAAATCGCGCGTTGTGCCGGGCGTTGCGGTTACGATGGCCCGGTCGCGCTCGACGAGGCGGTTGAAGAGCGAGCTTTTACCGGCGTTGGGGCGGCCCACAATCGCCAGCGACAGGCCGTCGTGGACGATGTGGCCGCGGGCAAAGGAGGCTTCAAGCGCGGCCAGAGGCGGCGTGAGCGCATCGATGCGGCGGGCGATCTCGGCTTGTGGGGTCACGTCCAGATCGTCTTCGGCAAAGTCGATGCCGGCTTCGAGCACGGCAATGAGCTCCACCAGCGCCTGCTTGAGGGGAGCGACGCGGCGGCTGAGCGCGCCGCCCATCTGTCTGGCAGCCTGGCGCGCCTGCGTGAGTGTCTGCGCTTCGATGAGGTCGCGAACGGCTTCAGCCTGGGTAAGGTCGAGCCGTCCGGACAGAAAGGCGCGTTGAGTGAACTCGCCGGGCTCGGCCAGCCGCGCGCCCAGGGCGATGGCGCGGCGCAGCAGCAGATCGAGCACCACAGGCGAACCATGCGCGGCAATCTCCACCACATCTTCGGCCGTATAGGAGTGTGGCGCCTCAAACCAGGTGACCACCGCCTCGTCAATGCGCGCGCCTTCGCCGCGAGCCGCATCGTCGGTGTCCGCATCGAGCACATCGGCCAGCCGCGCCCGCCCGTGCTCCAGGGGATGACGCAGGCTCACCAGTTGCGCGGCGATGGAGGAGGCGTGAGGTCCGCTGAGGCGCACGATGCCGATGCCGCCCCGGCCCGGAGGCGTAGAGACGGCGGCGATGGTATCGGGATTCGGGTCTGCGGTGGGCATAGGCTGGAATCAGTGTAGAGGCTTTCGATCCTCCGGCGCTCCGGGGCCGCTCACTTCATTGAGAGAAATCCCGATTCAATCCGGGCAACGATATAATCCAGTGCAATGCGGCGACAGCGAATTATCCACGCCTCCGGGGCTTGTTCCGGCGCTGCGCTTATCTCCGACTTGAAGGCTTCATTCACTTGAAAGTTCGTTTACGGCGCGCGTCAAACCGCTCCAGGGTGGGACGCACGAAGAAAGAAATCCGGAAGCTGTTGATTGTGGTGTTGTTTCTGTTCACGGTGGCGGCATGGCCGCAACCGCCCGCACAGGCAATCTGGCAGGGAGTACTGAGGGACGACACCGGCGCGCCCATTCCATCGGCGACGATTCGGCTCGCCGGCAACGGCGCGAAGGCGGAGGCCGCCACAGTCGCCGACGGCGTCTTTCGGCTGGCGGCCTTGCCCCCAGGCATTTACCGGCTCCAGGTGGAAGCGAATGGCCGCAAGGTGGACTACGCACAGTCCATTGACCTGGCGCCGGGCGCGCCTCGCGTAGCGCTCACCCTCTCAAGCCGCGGCGAGCTTACGGTCGCCGCGGCGCAAGGACAGACGGCGACCGGCGGCGTGGAGTTGTCGAGTGAGGCAGTGAGCGAGCTGCCACTGAACAAGCGCGACTTTAGCACACTGCTGCTGCTGGCCGCCGGCACCATGACCGACGCCAACGGCGCCACCAACTTTACCGCGCAGTTCGCCATCAACGGGCAGCGCGGCGTTGAGGCGGTTTTCGCCATGGACGGGGCCGACATCAGCGATCCCGAGATGGGCGGCGCCACTTTTTCCAACTTCAACGTCGATGCCATCGAGTCGATCCAATCCAGCTCCGGCTGGATGCCGGCCGAGATCGGCCGCGGGGCCGCGGGTTTCACCAATATCATTACGCGATCCGGCGCGAGCGGCTTTCACGGATCGTTTTTTGAATTTGTGCGCAACTCCGCCTTCGATGCGCGCAACTACTTCGACCATGCCACGCCGGCCTATCCGGGCAGGATTCCGCCCTTCCGGCGCAACGAGTTCGGCTTCACCAACGGCGGGCCGGTCTTTGTTCCCCACATATACGACGGCCGCAGACGCACCTTTTACTTCACCGAGTACCAAGGCTTCCGGCAGGTGCTGGGAACCACGCAGGTGATGCCCGTTCCCACGACGATGGAGCGCACCGGTGTGGATACGGTCACTTACCACGACGGCTCCGTAGATACGTTGACGGTGCCTGTCGATCCAGGGATTGCGAAGGTGCTGGCGCGCTATCCGTTGCCGAACGATCCGACCGGCCCTTTTCAGGCGCACACCTATGCGACCCCGTCGAAGGTGGCTACCGACGCCGACCAATTCTCACTTCGGAT
>JAJYFB010000001.1 GCA_021785495.1 Acidobacteriota bacterium
CGAAAATCCACGTGACCCAGGCAAAACGCCGCAGCAGCGCCAGGCCGCCCACGATCAGCAGGGCGCGCAGCAGAAACGCGCCCCAGAGGCCCCAGCGCAGCGCCTGCTGCTGGCGCTCGCGGCCCAGCCCGAAGCCCTTGAAGAGCACCAGGAACACAAACAGGTTGTCGATGCTGAGCGAGGCCTCGATCGCGTAGCCGGCGGCGAACTCGATCGCCGGCTGTCGGCCCATCACGCAGCCGATCCAGAGGGCGAATCCCGCCGCGGCCACCAGGAAGCCAGCGGGCGCGAGCCAGACCGTTGCCGGCAAAGAACGCGCGTTGCGTCGAAAGCCGGGTCGAGAACCAGCAAGAAAATAATCCGCAGCCAGCGCCACGGCGACGGCGGCGTGAAAACCCACCCACCCGGTCCAGGAGATGCCGGCGATCATAGCTGGATGCTACCGCAAAAAAGTGTCGGCGGTGGAGCAGTGGTTTGCGGCAAAGGATGGGAGGAGGCGCCGCACCGGTCCGGGCTGCCCCCGTCCAAGCCGGAGAATTTTGCGGCGCAGGCGTCTTTCATCTCCGACGGCGACAAAAGAAAATCGCTTTACATCGAATGATTCCGCGCGCTATGCTGCTGAACGGATGACTGTTCTCCGTGAAATCGCGGCGGAGCGCCAATGAAGCCGCCGACACCGTCCATCGCGTTCCGGCGGCCCATCCTCCTGCGGCTCGCCGGGCGGCTATGTCCATGCGACGCAGCCGGGCCGCGCATTCCGCCGAAGAGCCGGATCGTCCTTCACGATTTGCTTCAACCCGCTGGAGTTTTGCTCATGCGCCTTGGATTTCGCACCATTCGGTTTCTCTTCGCATCGATCCTGCTGCGGCTCGCCCTTCCGGCCGTCGCGGCGGACGCGACTCTCGCATTGAAGGTCGCCGACGCCGGCTACCTGGACGCGCGCGGCGTCAGCATCGACCTTTATGACACCGGTTTCAGCCCCATGTTTTTTGACCAGAAGGACTCCGGGATGCAGATTGTTCTGCATGGCCATCGCATCGCCACCAACGGCAGCCTGCGCCTGGAGCCCACGCCCGAACAATGGGACGCCATCCCGACCATCCAGTCGCACCGGGCCGACAAGCAGCACAACCAACTCGTCGCCGATCTCGCTTATCCGCAGTACCACCTGAGCTATCACGTGACGGTGGCCGCCGAACCGGGCGGGGTCCGCGTCAGTGTCGATCTCGACCAGCCGCTGCCGGCCGGCCTGGTGGGCCGCGCCGGGTATAACCTTGAATTTTTGCCCTCCACCTACGCGGACAAGGCCTACGCCGTGGACGACACGCACTTCGGCGCGATGCCGCGCTATCCCGAAGACAGGATGACCACCGATCCGCCCCGGCCCGGCGATCCAAAACAGCTTTGGTACATCGATCAGTGGCATCAATCCGAGGGCTACACCGAGCCGCGGCCCTTCGCCTCGGGCCACTCCATTGTGCTGGCCGCCGACGATCCCCTCGACCGGATCGGCGTCTCCTCCGAAAGCGGACCGGTGCAGCTCTTCGACGGACGCGACAAGGCGCAGAACGGCTGGTTTGTCCTCCGCACGCTGATTCCCGCCGGCAAAACCAAGGACGCCGTCGTTTGGCACATCCGGCCGAACTACCTGCCGGACTGGACGCGGCCCACGGTGATCGCGCACAGCCAGGCCGGCTACGCTCCGGGCTTGCCGAAGGTCGCCATCCTCGAAATCGACCCGAACTTCCATGCGCCCGCAACGGCCAGGCTGCTGCGGCTCGCCGCCGACGGTTCCTTCCAGACTGTTTTTGAGGGACCGATCTCCGCGCCCAAGCCCTGGCTACGTTCCGTCTACTCGAAATTCGATTTTTCCTCAGTCAACCGGCCCGGCCTCTACGCGATCGAGTACGCCGGCCAGCGCAGCGACGTTTTTCCGATCGCGCGCGATGTCTACGACCAGACCTGGCAGGCCTCGCTCGATGGCTTTCTCGCCATCCAGATGGATCACGTCGCGGTGCGCGACGGCTATCACGTTTGGCACGGCGTGGCGCATCTGGACGACGCGCGCCAGGCCCCGCCGAACACGCCGCATTTTGACGGCTATCGCATGGGCCCGCAAACCGATTCGCCGTACAAACCCGGCGAGCACATTCCCGGCCTCAACGTGGGCGGCTGGTTCGACGCCGGCGACTACGACAACGACGACTACGGCCAGTACCTCACCATTCAGCACCTGGCCCTGGCTTATAACACGTTTCACATGAAGTGGGACGAACTGACAGTTGACGAAAAGGCGCGCTCGGTTGTGATGCACCGCCCCGACGGCGTTCCCGACGCGGTGCAGCAGATCGAGCACGGCGTCCTGCAGCAGCTTGCGCAGATTCAGGCTGTGGGCCATCCCTTCATGGGCATCCAGTCGGCATGGCTGCCGGAGTATACCTTCGTCGGCGACGCGGCCTCGCAAACCGACAATCTTCTGTACGACCCCAAGCTCGCGCCCAATGAAAGAAAGGGCGGATTCTCCGGCAATCCCGACGACCGCTGGGCGTGGACGAATTACACGGCCTTCAATCAGTACGGAGCCGCGGCCTCGCTGGCCGAAGCCTCGGTGGCGCTCAAGGGCTGGAATGATCCGCTGGCCAGGCAGTGTCTCGATGCGGCCGTCAAGCTCTGGAACGACGAGAAGACGCACCCGGCGCCCCATCCCTTCGGCGAAGGCTTTGCGCGCTTTGGCGCGATCGACTGGCAGGCGGCCCTCGAACTGACCATCGCCACCCATGGCGCAGCGCCCTACAAACAGCGCGTCGAGGAGCTGTTGCCGAAGGCTCTGGAGCACATGGAATTTCAGGGCTGGAGCGCGGTGCGCGCGCTGCCCTATCTCGACGCCGGCGACAAGGCCCGCCTGCGGACGGCCGTGCAAGCATGGCTCCCGCAGTTGCAGAGCGAACTGAATGCGACGCCCTTCGGCGTGCCACCTTCGCGGCGCGACTGGGGCAATTCCGAGCAGGTCGCCGACTTTGGCGTCGCGATGTACTTCCTGCACGAGGCTTTTCCCGACCTGGTCGGCCCCGAGTACACATTGCGCGCGGCAAACTATCTGCTCGGCACGCATCCGGTTTCGACCGAGTCGTACATTGCGGCCGTCGGCGTCGTCTCCCGGCAGCACACCTACTCGAACAATCGCGGCGACAATTCCTATCTGCCCGGCGCGATGGTTCCGGGCTACGTGGTTCTCAAGCCGGACTTCGCCGACAGCATTCCCGAGTTCGGCATGCTCTGGTTCGAGGACGAGACCACGGTCTCGGCCGCCAGCAGTTGGGTTCTGGAAGCCAACGCCGCCGCGGCGCTCGTCCAGGAGGAAACCGCTGCGGAGAAAGCCGCGGCGCAGCAAAAGCCCAGCCGCTGAGGCTCTCGATTTTCACGCAGCCACCCCGGCTCACGCGGCAGCCTGGCCTTGGCCCGGCCGCCGCGCTGCGCGCGCAAGCGTGTTTGCCGCGCTCTTCCAGTCGCATCGGAGAACGCCGAAACCGCCGGCTGGATTCAGCCTTTTTCTCCCAGTTTGTACATGTATTTGAGCGCGGATTTATAGAGAAGCACCCGAGCGCGGCCGCGAACCTTGATCGAATCGCGGTCGTACCACTCGATGCAGCCGTCGATCCGCTCGCCGTCTTCCAGAATGAAAACCATGGGCGTTTGCGCCTGAATCTGTTTCTGCAGGTAGAACAGTTCCGCCTGGCGGTTCGGCGCCTCCGCCTCCGGCCAGCGCGCCGTGTAGCCTGCGGCAGATCGTGCCGGCTCGCCCCGGCGGCCGTAGGTGGAAAGACGATGGGGCTCGAAGCCCTGCGACTCCGGCAGAAGCGGATCGTTTCTCATGGCGGCGGTCTCCCTTGGTCGATGTCGAATCTTGCCGATGTCGAAGCGCTCAGCCCAGCCTGCGCAATCATGCTTGGCGGTGTATTCGCTCTTGCCGCAAGGCGGTTGAAAGCTCCGTATCGCTTACGGCTCGCGATGCACCAGCAGCGAGTTGGCCTGGTGAACCGTGCTCAGCGTAATGCGCGCGATGTTCACGTGATCGGGCCGCGTAACCGCCCACAGGATCGCATCGGCAATGTCCTCCGCAACCAGCGGCGCAAGCCCTTTGTACACGTTGGCGGCCCGGCCGGCGTCGCCGTGGAAGCGCACGGTGCTGAACTCGGTCTCCGCCAGTCCCGGATCGATGGCTGTCACGCGCACGGGCGTGCCCAGCAGGTCTTCGCGCAGACCGTCGTTGATGGCCAGGGCGGCAGCCTTGGTGGCGCAATAGACCGCGCCGTTGGGATAGACCATCTCGCCGGCCATCGAGCCCAGCGTGACAATGTGGCCGTGCTGGCGCACCACCATTCCCGGAACCACGGCGCGCGCCACGTAGAGCAGCCCCTTGACGTTCGTGTCGATCATCTCTTCCCAGTCGTCGATTCGGCCGGTGTAGAGCTTTTCAAGGCCGCGGCTCAGGCCCGCGTTGTTGACCAGAATGTCGATCTCGGCCCACTCGGGCGGCAGCGCGTCGATGGCGTGCTGCACGGCGTGGCGTTCGCGCACGTCCATCTCGATCGAATGCACGGCGGCGGCTCCGTGCGCAAGAGCGCGCGCCGCCACTTCGGCCAGCTTGGCGGTGCGGCGCGCCGTCAGAATCAGCCGCGCGCCTTCGGCGGCGAAGGCCAGAGCGGTGGCTGCGCCAATGCCCGAGCTGGCCCCGGTGATCAGTGCGATTTTTCCCTGCAGACGCATGGTTTTCATCTTACAGCGCGCCTCTCTTGCGAGCCATTGTGTACTGGCCCACGGCCCAGTCCTCCTGGGCGAGCCCACAGGCGCGGGCCTCGGCAAAGATCCCGGCCAGCAGTTCGGCCAGGCTCAGGCGCGTCGCGCGGCTCGCGGCGGCCTCGCGCAGCAGGCGCAGATCCTTTTCGCCCAGCTCGACGGTGGCCCCGGCCTGCTCGGGCGGGTGCAGCATCACCTTGGCATAGGCAGCATAAAACGGCGATTGAAAGAGCGCGCTGTTGACCGCCTCGAAAAACCTGGCCGGATCGACACCCTGCCTTTCGGCGTAAACGAACGATTCGCTCAGCGATTGAATCATCGTGCTGATGAGAAAGTTGCCACCGAGCTTGACGGCGTGCGCCTGCCGGGGCTCGGCGCCCACCACGGTCATGCCGCGCGAAAGCGGCGCGAGCAGCGGCCGGGCGCGTTCGATGGCCTCGTCCGCACCGGCGGCGACAATCCACAGACGGCCCTCGGCGGCCACGTTCGGCCGTCCGAAGACCGGCGCGGCGACGAACCGATGGCCGCGCCGCGCGTGCTCCCGCGTCAGCCGCTCGCTCAGCGCCACGCCGATCGTGCTCAGCGAGACGTGCAACACGCCGGGACTCATCGCCTCCATCAGTCCGTGCGGGCCAAAGAACACTTCCTCGTGGGCCGCGTCATCGAAGAGCATGGTGCAGACGGCGTCGGCCTCCAGTTCCGCCTCGGCCGGTGTGCCCGCGACGATCGCGCCCTCGCGCGCCAGCGGCGCTGTTCTGCCTTCGCTCCGGTTCCACACCCGCAGTTCATGCCCGGCGGCAAGAAGGCGCATCGCCATCGGCGTTCCCATCTTGCCCAAACCAAGAAATCCAATCTTCATGGGGCGATTGTAAAAGACCGGAGCCGGAACAACGGTGAATTCTGTCTTTCTACCGGCGGCCCAGCCGGAAACAATAGGTCACTTCGAGCAATCCGCTGTCGATCCCCGGATTGGAGTCCGCCGTGTTGTGGTTCGAGAGGTGGTGATAGCGATACTCGGCGCGAATCGACCTGAAGCGCGACTGGTAGAGTTCCACGCCCGCGCCAAAATCGAAGGTGAAGTTGAACGAACCGGCCTCTTCATTTGGAATCGGCCGCGTGGAATACATAGAGCCGCCGTGGCCATCGACGAACGGCTGCGTCTTGCGGCCGGGCAGAAAATTCCATCGCAATCCGACCGGCGACATCGCCTCGCCGATCGTCCAGCGGCGGCCCGAGCAGGCGATGGTGTTCGTATAGCTATAGGTCGTTCCGCTGGCGGGATCGGAGTAGGAAAGTTGTTCGACGGTTGGGGAACAGGTGATGGGAGGATCCTGCTGGGTCGCCACATACGTCTGGGCGGTCGGCGACGTTTGTGCGATCGTCAACTTTCCCCACGGATCGCTTTCAAGCGCCACGGGCATAAACTCCCCGTCGTATTGCCAGTTCACGATGCGGTTCAGGAACAGCCGACGGTTGTAGACGACGCCGATATTCAGCAGCTTGCGATTCTCCGCAGCCCCGAGCAGCATGTGGCTGGAGTCCCAGGAGTAGGCTCCGAACACGCCGAGCGTGTTGACGCGCGCGTAATACGAACGGCCGGCCGGCGATTGCGCAGGCGTTGCGACGGGCGCGGTCGCGAACAAGAACAGGAGGGACATGCAGAGAAATACATAAGGATTGCGCAGAATCGTCGAAACGCTCATCGGCAAATGAATCGCTCCTTTACGGTTCGGCCAGCCACGGCTCGAACCGGTTGGTTCGAGGGCCTATACTCATTGTGACTGTGTCAATTCATTGTAAGGGAGCAACACGATGTCTTCTGCCGCCGTTGCCTATGCCCGCAAAAACCATCCCCGTTTCCTCGACGAACTGAAGGCCCTGCTGCGCATCCCCTCCGTCTCCACACTCGCCGAGCACAAGGGCGATTGCCGCAAAGCCGCCGAGACGCTGCTGGCCGATCTGAAAAAGATCGGTCTGGAGAACGCGCGCCTGATCGAGACCGAAGGCCATCCGCTGGTGTACGCCGACTGGCTGCACGCGGGCGGCAAGCCCACCGCGCTCTTTTACGGCCACTACGACGTGCAGCCGCCCGATCCGCTCGACGAGTGGCGCACCGCGCCCTTCGAGCCCACCGAACGCGACGGCAATCTCTACGCGCGGGGCGCGGCCGATGACAAGGGTCAGGTCGTGGCCCAGGTCAAGGCCCTCGAATCGCTGCTGGCCGCCAACGGCAAGCTGCCCCTCAATGTGCGCGTGCTCTTCGAGGGCGAGGAAGAGGTCGGCGGCGAGGGCATCGCCAGCCACGTAGCCGCGAAACCCGCCCATCTCAAGGCTGATTTCGCGCTGGTTTCGGACACGGAACTGTTTGCGCCCGGCCTGCCCACGCTTTGCGTCGGGCTGCGCGGCATGATCTATACCGAGCTCGAAGTGCGCGGCGCCAAGACCGATCTGCACTCGGGCATGTACGGCGGCGCGGCGCCCAATCCCTTTGTCGCCCTCTGCCAGATCGTCGCCCGGCTCAAGGACGAGAACGGCCACATCCTCATCCCCGGCTTTTACGACGGCATCGTCCCGCCTAGCCCCGAGGAACTGGCCGCCTGGCGCAGCCTGCCTTTCGACGAGGAGGAATACCGCAAGGCCGAGGTCGGCTCAAAGGAACTGGTAGGCGAGCAGGGATTCAGCGTGCTCGAACGCACCTGGGCGCGGCCTACGCTCGACGTGCATGGCATGCCCGGCGGCTTCACCGGCGCCGGCGCCAAAACCGTCATTCCCGCCAAGGCCCTCGCCAAGGTCTCCATGCGGCTCGTCCCGGGCATGACGCCGGCGTGCACCTTCGAGTTGTACAAAAGCCATGTCGAGAAGATCGCTCCGGCCGGCGTCGAAGTCGAGGCGCGCATGATTCACGCCGGCGACGCCTGCCTGATTCCCGTCGACAACCGCTACATTCAGGCCGCCACGCGCGCCCTGCGCGAGGTCTGGAACAAGGAGACGGTCTTCATCCGATCGGGAGGCTCCATCCCCATCGTCGGCGACTTCGAGCGCCACCTGGGCCTGCCCAGCGTGATGATGGGCTTCGGCCTGCCGGACGACAACCTCCACGCTCCCAACGAAAAATTCCACCTGAAGAACTTCGAGTTGGGCATCGAGTCGGTGATCCGCTTCCTTGAAGAGGCCGGCAACCTCTGATCCGGCGGAGTATCGTTGTTTTCTTCATGGCCAGCCACGCGAATCCCGGAGCTTCGGCTCCGGCCCTCGCGCTGGCCGTCCTGTTGCGCAATCAGAACTGAAAAGCCATTTGCACGAAGATGCGGCGGGCTGCCGAGGGGGTTGAGAAAATCTTTCCCGCCAGGCTGGTCGACTTGCCGAACTCGGGACCGGGTCCGTATTGACCGGTGGCCGCGTCGAAGGTGGGCTGAATGCCGCCGTGCGGCGTGCCCAGGTCGATGTCGTTGAAGAGGTTGAGCGCCTGCACGTTGAAGTTCAGCGTGTATTTGCGGCTCACAGTGTTGGCGCCGCCCGGGCCGTGCGGTCCTCCGCCAAAGGGTCCGCCGAAGGGGCCCCCCGGACCGCCGTGGTGGCCATGCGGCGGTCCGCCGGGGCCCATCATCATATTCGACGGCGACTGCACCTTCGGGCCAATGCCCACGGAGCGGCCGATGCGCAGGTTCACGGCGACCGCCGCCGGACCGTTGCCGAGACTGACCGGAATGAGGCTCTCGCCGCTCTGCGGAATCACGTTCAATGTGCCGAAGCTCGTCTGCACCACGTCGTTTGCGTCGGCCGAAGTTCCCGCGTAGGAGGGACGGTCGTTGAAGAAGTTGTCGCCGGTCAGATCGTAGGGCGAATGGATGTTATACGGGTTGCCGGCCTCGGCGATCAGGAAGGGGTTGAACGTGATGCCCCATGGGCCGTTGTAGTTCCCCATGATAAAGAGCCATTGAGGATGAATAAAGGAGGCGCGCCCGTAGTCCTGACGCAGGTTGTACGAGTTGGAAGGGTTCGAGCCGCCGCCGCCGTCGGAGTTGGCCCAGCTTGCGGTGTAGAAGCCGAAGAAGCCGAAGTTCTGTGAAAGACGGGCGTTGAAGTTGGCGATGAACTGGTTCTCGTTGAAGACCGCCTCGGGAAAGTACTGCTGCACGATGCCCTGGTTCGGATTCGGCCGTGGCGCGAGAATCGTTGGCGTGCCGTTCGAGTTGTAGACATAATCGCCCGGCAGATAGGCGTTGGCGTCGCGCATGACCAGTTGATGAAAGCCCGAGGAGTGCATGTACGTGAAGGTGACGGTGGAGGTCTTCGACAACTGCCGTTCCAGGCTCAGCCCAAGCTGTTCCATGTACGGCGAGCGGTAGGTGGAAGAGATCGAATCGACGACCGGCGTCGTCGCCTGCCCGGTTCCGCAGGAGGCCAGCACCGAGTTTAGGCTGGTCGGGCTGAAGCACTGGGGATTGTCGAGGACGGTCTGCGTCTGGCTGTGCGCGGATCCATTGAGCATCTCCAGATTCATCAGGTCGGCGACGACGAAACGGTCGTAAAAGAAGCCGAAGCCGCCGCGCAAAACGGTCTTCGTGGTCGCGCCTTTCTTGTGGCCGTCGAGGGCATAGGCAAAGGCGACGCGCGGCGCCCAGTCGCTATGATCGGCCGTGTGATTCTGCGTCTCCCAGCGCAGGCCGCCGGAGAGCGTCAGGTTCTTGTTGAGCGTCCAATCGTCCTGCACGAAGAGCGCGCCGTCGAAGACATTGCCTACGAAGGCGTACGGGCCCGTCGTGTAGCTGAGCACCGTGGGCAGGCATCCGCCGGTCTGCGTAGCAGGACAGTTGGCGGCGATTTGCGGAAAGGTTTCGCCGCTCTCGACGCCGTTCCAGGTGTCAAGAAAGGCAGCAACCGAGGGGAAGGTAAAGTTGCCGTAGATGTTGCCGCTGTTCGATGTGGCGTAACGATTGTCGCGCAGCCAGGCGCCGAACTCGATCGCTTGCCTGCCCTGGGTCAAGGTGACAAAGTTCTGCAATTCCAGGTGATCCTTGTGCGTGCTGGAGGCGACCGTGCCGCTGCCACCGCCCGTGAAAACACCGGGCACGTTGTAACCGGGAGCCGTGCTGGCCAGCACGCCAAAGGCAGGACCGGAGTTGAGCGGCGTTGTGAGGAGATTGCCGCGCCGGTACTCGAAGCGCGTCTCATTGACGAGGTGATCGGTGAGAACCTGGGTGTCGTCCAGTTGCACCGTGTGTTCGATGGTGTCGGTGGAGGTGGACAGGCTGGGAAACGCCGTGGAACTGCCGAGTGCATTGGTGATCGCATTGCGGAAGTACTGGTAGCGCAGGGTGAGCGTATTTTTCGGGCCCAGTTGCAGATCGATGCGCGGCGAGATCTCCAGGTGATTGGCGGGACTGAAGAGGCTGCCCGCAACAGGCGCCGCGCCCACCGACCATGTGTTGGCCGTGGGATCGTAGGTCGGGCCGCCAGGGATCGAGTAGACATTGTCGGTCTGCGTCTCGCGGTCCTCAACGCTGAAGAAATAGGAGGCCCAGTGGTTCAGCGGACCGCTGACGGTGCCGTTGAACTGGTCGCTGTAATACGACGGCAGCTCGGCAGTGAAAGGGTTCTTGGTGTTGAAGGTGTCGTCGTTGCCCTGGCCGAAGAAGCGCCCGTGGGGCGTGTCGGTGCCGGGTTTGGTGAGAATTTCGATGCGCCCGTAGCCGATGCGGTCGAACTGGGCCGAAAAGGGGTTGCGGTTGATGCGAATCTCGCGAATGGCCGACTTGGGCGGCAACTGGCCGCCCGTGAAGCCGTCGATGTAGATCTGGCCGCCGTTCGGCCCGGCCGAGGGACCGGCCAGGGCGGTGAGTTCGTTCGACAACTCGTCCGGATCGTCCGAAAGCGCGTCGAGATCGGAGCCCTTCAGCACCATGACGTTGGCGTTGGCGCTGGCGTCGGTGCTCACCGAAAGGCCATTATCATCGTTGACGACCACCTGCTGCTGCGCGGCCTCGACGGCCATCTTCACGTCGACGCGCTTGCTCTGTCCCTCGGCCAGGGCGATGGGCGCGGAAACAAAGGGCGCAAAGCCAGGCGCGGTCACCTGCACAATGTAGCTGCCGGCGGCCAGCCCCCGCAGCACATAGGCCCCCGTGGCGTTGGCGGTCATCGCGCGTACGGGCGCTCCCTTGGCCGTCGTCACCGTCACTTGCGCGCCGGGAATCATGGCTCCGGTCGGGTCAAGCACGTGGCCGAGCAGAGCGCCTGCGGAAGCTGCGGCCGGCGCCGCAACCGGCGCGGCCTCGACGGCCGTTTGCGCGGCCGAAAACCTCCCGGCGGTCGCAAGACAAACCGCGGCAACACAAAAAAACATCGAACAGTACGATTTTGTAAACACAGTTCCCTCGCTGACAGCGTTGTCGCTTGTTGCTTCGTCGCAAAATTCAGTGCAAACCAGGCAGAATGCCGCAGGCCTTTCGCGGACCGGCGATGATTCCAGTCCCCCGTCCCTCAATCTTCACTGCGCAGACTCACTTTCGCCCGAGCTGAGGCTCCAGCTCGACAGCAGATTCTGCGCTTCGGGGGCGGCGAGCAGCGGCTCCACGCCCGCCAGCAGTTTGACAGCGTTCAAGCCCTTGGCGTCTTCGGCCGCCACGATCATCACTGCATCGCCCTTCTTCAGATCGCCGAGTTGCAGCACGGGCGCGCGATCAAGGATGGCTTCAAAGCCCATGCGGCCATTGCCTGCGCCGCCCGGAGAAAATCCGCGCGGTCCGCTGCGGCCCGCCGCCGGGCCGATGCTTTCCGGCCCCGTGGCTGCGGTACGGCCTGCGGCATTTCCCTTGAGCAGCGCGGCCAGGCGCGTGGCAACGGCGGTGTCCAGCCGCCGCAGTTCGGCATCGGCGCCGACGCGCACGGTCAACGCTTTCTTCGTGGACAGATCCTTGACGGTCAGCGTGGAGGCGACAACATCGACGGCGGTAACGACGCCGGGAATGGAGCGGAAGCTGCCGGAAACGATGGCGTTGGCGGCGAAGCTGCCGCCTGAGGCGTTCACCGCGCCGCGCGCCCACAGTTGATCGCCGGGGTGAATCGCGGCCAGCGGCGCCGGCTGCGCCTGGCTGAAGCGCACCGAGCCGGGCGCATAGCGCTTGAGCACGGTCGCGGCCGTAGTTTGCACCGTAACTTCTTTGGCGGCGAGGCCCACGCGCTCGGTGACGACGATCGCGCCGGTCGCCGTGTCCACGCTCTTGACCAGTCCATGCACGCCCCGGCTCCAGGCCGCCTCTTCGGCCGCCTGCATCTGGGCGAGATCGGCTTTTTGGATGGCGATCATCCGCGCCACTTCAGGCACTGCGCCGGAGTGGGCGGGCGCAAGCGCGACCAGCACACGGTCGCCCACGGTCAGACCACCAAAATCGAGCGGCTCGGCCTTGCTCAGGTCCCGTTCGCCCGGCGCGATGCGCTGGAGCACGGCCGTCGCGGGCACCGTGACGCGCTCGACCGCGCCCGCATCGGTGCGGACTGTCAGCGTCGTCCCGTCAATGGCGGTGATGCTGCCGACGAACCGCGCCGCCTGCGCCCATGCACCCGCCGCAGCCAGCAGAAATACCGCCAGGACAGCCATGCCCCGTGCACACGCTCGTTGAATACTGCCGACTCGTTGCATCATGTCACGCTCCACATCTCATCGAGCGGCACCCTCGAAATCGTTTTCCGCTCGTATTTTCTAGACGAGCGAAGACGGCAAAAGGTTGAACCTCGATCCCATTCTCCGAAGAAAGTTCCGATCTTTGCGAGAAAGTGTAAAGAGGGCCGATTTTGCTGGGTTTTGTGAGGCAGGGGGGGGCTGTTTGGGCGATTCTCCGGGCTAGAGTCGAGACAACTTCTGTTCGAACATCTGGTCGTCGGTGTGCAGGTTGACGATCTTGCCGCCGAGATGCGTCTCGTAATACGCGAGAGCTTCCCGGCAGGCGCCGGGAAAATGCACGGAGGCGTTCCGATTCATCGCTGCAACCACCGTTCGGGGAATGATTTTGTCTTCGCTTGCACAGTTTGCCCCGATGGGGAAAAGCCGGGCGAAAGTCCATGGCGCATGGGAGAAGCACACGCCATGAACCAACGGAGAGAATGGATCAGCCGGCCTTTTCGAGCAGGCAGAGCGAGAGGTCGCGACGCTCGACCATGTCCTTGGTGATTTCGATGTCGCGGATGCGCTTGCTCGACGGCAGGTTGTACATCAGGTCGAGCATCAGCTCTTCGAGGATCATGCGCAGGCCGCGCGCGCCCACCTTGCGCGTCAACGCTTCGCGGGCAATGGCCGCCGTGGCGTCCGGCGTAAAGTGCAGGCGGGTATTTTCGTACTCGAAAAGACGCTGGTACTGCTTGAGGATGGCGTTGCGCGGCTTGGTGAGAATCTCCATCAGCGCAACCTCGTCCAGCTCTTCGAGCACGCCCATCACGGGCAGACGGCCGACAAACTCCGGAATCAATCCAAACTTGATCAGGTCCTGCGGCTCGGTCTTGCGCAGCAGCTCAGTATCGCGGTGCGAGCGGGTGGTCGCCTGATCGGCGTCGGCATCCACCGAGCGGAAGCCGAGGGCTTTTTTGCCGATGCGGCGGCCGACGACGCGCTCCAGGCCCACAAAGGCTCCGCCGCAGATGAAGAGAATGTTCGTGGTGTCGACGGCCGTGAACTCCTGGTGGGGATGCTTGCGCCCACCCTGCGGCGGCACGTTGGCCACGGTGCCTTCGAGAATCTTGAGCAGCGCCTGCTGCACGCCTTCGCCGGAAACGTCGCGCGTGATCGAGGGATTCTCGTCCTTGCGGCCGATCTTGTCGATCTCGTCGATGTAAATGATGCCCTGCTGGGTGCGCGTCACATCGCCCTCGGCGGCCTGCAGCAGCTTGAGGATGATGTTCTCGACATCCTCGCCCACATAGCCGGCCTCGGTGAGCGTGGTCGCGTCCACAATGGCGAAGGGCACGTCGAGCATCTTGGCCAGCGTGTGCGCCAGCAGCGTCTTGCCCGAACCGGTGGGGCCGATCAGCAGAATGTTCGACTTGGCCAGTTCCACGTCGCTCGAACGCGCGCGATTCATCTGGATGCGCTTGTAGTGGTTGTAGACGGCGACGGCCAGCTTTTTCTTGGTCTGCTCCTGGCCGATCACGTAGTCGTCGAGGAAGCTCTTGACCTCGGTGGGCTTGGGCAGATGACCGGCCACCGTAGCCGGCGCTTCGCCGCTGCGATCGTCCTCCAGGATGGAGTTGCAAACGGCTACGCACTCGTCGCAGATGTAGGCACGGGGATAGTCGCTCGGTGAGGAGATCAATTTCGCCACGGCGTCCTGCGACTTGTGGCAGAACGAACAGCGCAGCGATTCTTCTGGTCCCAATCTCGTTTTCATTGCCTCAACTCCCCCCTCAGCCGTTCCTTGACAAGTGTAGTCGCTATCTCTTGCTGCGCTCAGCGCGCTGCCAGTCAGTGATCTTGCCGGCACACCGTCGAGTTGCAGCGCTGACGCTTAGCCGAATCGCTTCTCCGCCCCTTCACGCGACGTTTTGAAGTTTGGCTTCGATCTTGGCGATACGCTCGGCAAGCGCCTGATAAAACTCCATTCGACTCAACGTCAACATCATCTCGGCGTGGTTACGTTCCATTTTGGCTTCCAATCGGCTCTCCGCTTTGTCCAGCCGGGCCCCAAGTTCTCCCCGTAAATCGTCCATCTTGTCGCCAAGATGCTCGATCTTCGCGCCGAGTTTCTCGGTTTTGCCATCCAGCAGCTTCAATCGTTCTTCTACAGCTACGATTCGCGTTTCGAGCGAACGAATCTCTGGAGTCACGAAGTCCTGAAGCAGCTGCCGTCCTTCTTCGATAAACCCCATGTTTTGCTCCCGCAACCTTCCGAACGGCTAAGCGCGTGGCCGGTCGATGATCTCGTCGACGATGCCGTATTCCTTGGCCTGCTGCGCGTTCATGATGAAGTCCCGCTCGACGTCGCGCTCGATGCGGTCGAGGGGTTGGCCGGTGTGACGGGCCATCAGGTTGTTGGTGATCTCGCGGATGCGCAGAATCTCGCGGGCGTGGATGTCGATGTCCGTGGCCTGACCGCTCAGGCCGCCCATCGAGGGCTGATGAATCAGAATGCGCGAGTTGGGCAGCGCGAACCGCTTGCCCTTGGTTCCGGCCAGCAGCAGGAACGCGCCCATGCTCGCGGCCTGGCCGATGCAGTAGGTGACCACGTTGTTCTTGATGAACTGCATGGTGTCATAAATGGCCAGCCCGGCCGTGATCGATCCGCCCGGCGAGTTGATATACAGTGAAATGTCTTTTTCCGGATCCTCGCCCTGCAGGAAAAGCATCTGCGCAACGATGAGATTGGCCACCTGATCGTCGATGGGCGTGCCGAGAAAGATGATGTTGTCGCGCAGCAGACGGGAGTAAATGTCGTAGGCGCGCTCGCCCCGGCCCGTCTGCTCAACCACCATGGGAATCAATGCCATGAATCGATCACTCCTCACTGCCAGCTTCGGGGCGGCCGGGGCTTTCATCCGCCCTTGCGCCGAAAGGCTTCCTTTCGGCCATGCTCACGCCAGGTACTGCGGCCGGGGCCCGGTCTTCGTTGATTCTAAGTCCGGAACCGCACGCTTGCCGCTGTGCGGTTCCGGGTCGTCCTGTGCAAATCAAGCGTTTCCGCAACCTCGAAGTGCGCTTCCAGCTTAAAAAAACTCAACCGTGAGCGCGCCGCTCTGTTTCCGCCTTGGCTGCCGGAACGGCTGGCCGCTTACGCAGGCAGCCGCTCGTAGAGCGCCGATGCCGTTTTTTCGCGCCGGACCTGGGCGGCCATCCGCACCAGGCCGCCCTCTTTGGCCAGCCGGTCCTTCAGGGCATCGATCGGCTCGCGGGATTGCAGCGCGGCCATTTGCAGTTCGCGGTCCATCTCTTCCTGGCTGACGGCGATCTTTTCCTCGTCGGCGATGCGGTCGAGGAGGATGGTCGTTTTCACCTCGGCCAGCGCGCTGTCGCGCTGAGCGGCGCGCAGGCGCGGAAAGTCGAGCTGGCGCATCATCTCGGCCGACATGCCCTGCGCGGCCAGGGCCCGCAGTCCGCGTTCCAGGCGGATGTCGATCATGTCCTGAACGAGCGATTCGGGCACCGGGAAGGTGAACTTCTCGTTGAGCGCGGCAAAGAGCCGGTCCTTGGTTTCCGCTTCGACGCTGCGCCGCTTGCGCGCGGCGAGCAACTCGCGCACGCCCGTTTCGAGGCCGGCGTAGCTCTCGTACTGGCCCGTCTCCTTGGCGAAGTCGTCGTTCAACTCGGGCAGAACGCGCTTCTTGATGGCCTTGACGGTGACCTCGTAGGCTACCTTCTTGCCAGCCAGCTTGGGCTCGGCGTAGTTCTCCGGGTAGACGACTTCGAGCTTCAGTTCCTGGCCGGGTTTGGCGCCGCGCAGAGCCTCGGTGAAGGGCTCCAGCGTATCCTTGCCGCCGACTTCGACCAGCGTCTCTTCGCCGCGCACCGGCTCCTCGGCAGCGGCTTCGGCGTTCTCCTGCTGGATCTCGCCCTTGTAGCCGATCTGCGCCAGATCGCCATCGGCCAGGGCGCGGTCTTCCTCGACCGGCTCGATGGTGGCCTGCGCCTGGCGCAGGCGTTCGAGTTCCTGCTGAAACTCTTCTTCGGTGACTTCAGCCGCCGGCCTGGGCACGGTCACATCCTTGTAGCCCTCGATCGAAAACGGAGGCACAAACTCGAAGATCGCCTTGACGTGGAGCGGCGCGCCGTCTTCGACCGTCAGTTCGGTCACCTGCGGCTGGCCAACGGGCTGGATGCCCAGTTCGGCGACGCCCTTGTTGAAGCGTTCGGGCAGCAGGGTGTCGATGACTTCCTTGCGAATCTCGGCGCTGAAACGGCGGCGAATGACCGATTCGGGAACCTTGCCGGGGCGAAAACCGGGAATTTTGGCGTATTTGCGATAGTTCGCCGCCACTTTCGTCCAGACGCGCGCCACTTCCTCGGCGGGAACGTCGATGACGAGTTCGCGCGAGCACTCGGGGTTCAGGATCGGTCCGTGGGCGTGGGGCTCAGCGGCGTGATCGTGGTCGTGGTGGTGCTCAAGCTCGGCCGCATCGGAGTTGTTTTCGAGGGTGCTGCTGGCAGTCAAGATGATCCTTCCAGGCGTATGCGCCTTGTGCTCCACGGGCCACGGATGCCGCAAGGGCAATGGAACGTCGCGTGACCGTGGGAAATCCTCCAATTATGGTACGGGGCTTTGCGGAAGGGGTCAAACGGTGGAAGGTTCCCGGCGCGACAAAGGGCATCGCCAAAGGCACGTTACCGTTCCGCGGATTCCGGCTTACGAACGTAAGGCAGAAAACGGGCGTGCGCGGCGCCGAACTGGGAATAGTTGATGCGGGCCTGAAACAGGCTCAACTGCCCGTTCACGGTCAGACGAACCTCGGCGGCGTCGTTGTCCTCCTGGCCGTCGTCCTCCCACCAGCAGACCGGGCACAACTCAAGGGCTCCAGGGGTTTCGAGGGTTCGATACCCGCAGCAGGGACAGCGAAAACGGGCTTCCGTCGCAACGCTCACACGAAATAGGACGGCGAAGGAAGGACCGGAGTTTACACGCTGTGGCGGCAAAACGATGCGCGCAAGCCGGGGCTTGACCAATTTTGGGGCCAGCGCGAGCGGCTTCCCGATTGGGATCGCCGCAACTTGCCGGTTCGGCCATCCGCCGCGGAACGGTTCCGGTTTTCCCGCCCTGTTCCGACTGCCGGCCGCTCAATTTGATTGCAATCGCCGTGCCCCTGGAGTACCTTCGTAGCATGAACGACGTGCAATTGTTCATCGCGGCAGGATTGCCCACCCTTACGGTGCTCATCGGCATCCTGCTGAACATGCGCTCGATTGCCGATTTGGACAAGCGCATCGACAGCCTGGACAAGCGCATCGACGGACTGGACAAGCGCATCGACAGCCTGGAGCAGCGCATGGAAGCGCGCTTTGACCGTCTTGAGGCGCGCGTGGATCGCATTGAGGCGGATATGCGCGAGTTCTATCGCGTGATGGGCATTCACGAAGCCCGACTCGACAACATCGAGAAGCGCATCGCCTGACGGAGCGATCCATCGCAGGCACCGCATCGAGAAGCAACAACAAAAAGCAACAACAAAGGGCAGCCTGATTGGGCTGCCCTTTGCTTCGTGCGCCGTGCTCCGGTTGGGACTACGGCAGGTAATAGCGGAACGAGGTGAAGATCATGTTGTCGTCGCCGTGGGCGCCGCCGTCGGGATTGGCTGTGCCGCCGTTTCCGGACCAGAGGTCGCGGCGAATCCAGCTATATTGAATGCCCTGGCGAAGTCGGCCCGCTGCGCTATCGTGAATGTTGAACCAGTAGCCGGCCGTGAACTCCTGCACGTCCTTGTTGTTGCCGCCGCAGTTGGCCGGAGTGACGGCCGCGCCGCCCGAAGCGCCCGCGCCCGAATTGTCGGTTTCGGTGGCGCAGCCCGACATATTGGCGGTGTAGGCGCCGTAGCCCACTTCCTGGCCGGCGCTGTTCAGCGTCCAGTCGCGGCCGATGTAGTCGCCGCCGTAGTTGAAGTAGACGTTCAGCCGCGGCGTCGGGTTCAGCTCCACCGTGCTGAGCGCGGAGAAGCCATGCAGCGGCGAGAACTGGCCGTCGGGGCGGACGGTGACGTCGGCGATGGTGGACGAGCCGTAACGGCCGACGCCCTGGCCCCACAGGCCCTTCAGGCCGACGGTGACCTTCTTGTTGGCCAGCGGAGCGCGGAAGCCGCCGCCGATGCCGGCGCCGGTTTTGACGTCGTTATACGCCGCGCTGCCGGTGGGATAGATGCGGTCGCGGAAGTTGCGCTCGATGCCGAAGAGCTCCCAGTGGCCCCAGCCGGGCTCCAGCGCCATCTTGACGACAAAGTCGGGCGAGTAGTTGTACGAGTAGTTGGCCGTGGGGTTGTAGAGGCCGCCGCCGGTTCCGGTCGAGCCGAAGACGTAGTTGCTCGGCAGGTTCTGTCCGGCCGGATTCAGGATCTGGGCGTTCTCGACCGAGGCGCCCAGGAAAAGGCTGCGGCCGATGTTCTTCGAGACGCGGAAGCTGTACTGCCGGGTCCAGACGAAGCCGGCTTCGTACTGCGGGTCGATGGTGGCCGGCAGAATCTCGCTGCCGCGCGTGAGGCCCTGCGTGGTCTCGGCGGCGAGCGACCATCCCTGTCCGCCGGAGAAGTCCCAGCCGCTGTTCATCCTGGCGTCGGCCCACATCTGCCGCTGGCGCAGCACGTAGCTGTTCGACTGGTTGTTATTCGAGGTGATGCCCGTGCCCAGCCAGTCAGCCTCGTAGTAGCCGGCGAAGGTCCAGCTCGGCAGCTTGCTGGTTCCCTTGATGGCCAGGCGCGACTGGCGGCCGGTGCCCTGGAACTCGGACATCTGGTAGGCGTCGGAGTTCTGCAGCGGTACGCCGGTGAAGGCCGTGTTCAGGCCGCCGCCGGTCGCCGTGGTGCGGTTCACAGTTTCGGCCGCGATGAAGCTGCCGGTGAAGGAGATGGTTGAGCCCTTGAAGTGGATCGCGTCGGGGCTGACGATCATCTTTTTCATCTTCTTCATCTTGTTATCGCTCTTGGCGACGGAGGCCGTCAGCGTCTGCTGATCGCCCTGGAGCGTCTTCACCGTGCTTTCGAGGGTGGAGACGGCCGAGCTGTTCTCGGTGAACGCGGCCTGCTGGGACTGGGCATCCGCCTCGGCCTTGCTGGCCGCGGCCTGGGCATCGGCGGCGGCCTGCTGCGCCTGGCGCAACTGCGCGTCCTTGGCCGCGAGGTCGCTCTTCAGGCCGTCGATCTGATTCTGCATCTCGCTGCGCAGGGCCTGAATCTGCTCTTCCAGCGCGGGAGCGGACGGCTTGGCATCCTTCTTCGCCGTTGCATGTTTCCTGGCAGAAGCCGAGGAACTCGTGCTCTGCGCGTGGGCGACGGCAAGACCGGCTGCAAGTAGAACTGCGGCAGCCGTGTGTACGGTCAATTTCATTGGGGCCTCTCTGTCGGTTCGGAATCGTTGTGGAATCGTGTCCGCATCGGCGTGCGTTTCGATGCAACCCGATCGCTGCACAGCGGGCACAAGCAGGAGCGGAAGACGCGGCGCGGATTCCGTTTGCGGATCGAGCTACGAAAGATCGCAAAGCACCTGGAATCGCGCAACGGCCAACATCCTCTGCTTCCCTCGCAGATAAGCCTCGCAGAGTTGTGTGAAAATTTGGCAAATACGGTTGACGGTGCGAGCGGCCAGCCGGGCGCGCAAGCCGTGTATTTTCCAGGAGATTGATTTTGTTTTTACCTGACGTTCACTGAAAATTCATCAAAAGCGGACGCCCTTTCCACGGAAAAATGCCGATCGGGCGTCCCTCTTCGGGCGCAGTCCGGACCCGAAAAAAAGCTCGCGCCGGACTCCGGCGCGAGCTTTTTCTGGGGCGCTGATCGAGCGGCGAGGTTACATCGTCGCGCAGTCGAACTCCGCATGGAGCGGCAGCGAGGCCGAGGACGGTCCCACGGCGATGGTGCGCGTGCCTTGCGGCATCGTCCACTTCTGCTCCTTCGCCGACCAGTACTGCAACTGGCGCAGGGGCACATGCAGCGTAACCGTGCGGCTCTGGCCCGCCGGGAGGAAGACGCGGTCGAAGGCCACGAGCGCATGGACCGGGAACTCGACGCCAGCTGGAATCACGCTGGGCGCGCCGAGATAGGCCTGCGGAACCTCGTCGGAGTCCACCTTGCCCGTGTTCTGGATGGTCAGGCTCAGATCCAATCCGCCGGCGGCGGCCTTTTGCACCTTGAGATCGGAGTAGGCGAAGGTGGTGTAACTCAGGCCGTAGCCAAACGGAAAGAGCGGCTGAATCTGCTCCTTCTGGAACCAGCGATAGCCCACGTTGACTCCCTCGCTGAAGGTGGTTTTGCCGTCGACGCCCTTGCGGCTGCGCTCGGGATAGCGCGGATCGGTGGCCGGATCATCGTCCAGTTTTTTCGCCCAGGTCACCGGCAGCCGTCCCGCCGGGCTCGCCTTGCCGAGCAGCAGATTGGCCGTGGACCATCCGCCCTCGTCGCCCGGCCACCACATTTCGAGCACGGCCTTGACCTTGTCGAGCCACGGCAGCGCCACGGGCTGGCTGGTGTTGAGCACGACAATCGTGTTTGGATTGACGGCCGCGACCTCTTCCACCAGCTTGTCCTGATCGCCCGGCAGGCCGAAGACCGGCGTGAGCCGCGTCCAGACGAAGACCACGGCGATTTTGGCGTTTTTGGCCGCCGCGATCGCCGCAGCGGCGTCGGCGGCGCGCTGTTCGGGCGTGTACCAGTTGAGCCGCACCTGCACGGACGCGCCGGAACTGTCCGGCGTGATCTTCACTTCGATCGCGTGCGGGCCGGCTGTCAGTTGCACGGCGCGCCGCAGGTTGTCCAGCCCGTCGGGCGTGGGCACGACGTTGTCCTGATTGGCCTGCAAAATATCGCCGTGGACCCCACCCTGAAAGGCTCCGGTCCGCGCCAGCGGTTTGCCGTCGATCGCGATGCTGGCATTCGTGCCCAGCGCCTGCAGATAGAGCCAGTACTCGCCGGCGTGCGGCGGCGTGAGCGTGCCCTTCCAGGCGAGCGTTGCGTTGGGCGGCAACGCATGACCATTTTTCGTTGTGAAGTCCAGTTGAGCGTCCACCTGCGTCTGGCCGAAGCCCGTGCGCACGAGGCCCGGCTGGCCATCGTGGCCAAGGGCGCTGGCCGGCACCGTGGTTCCGTTCATGTCGTCGGCCACGGCAAAGCGAATCTGCGGATGGCCCGAAATCTTCTCCATCGCCGCCAGCGGGCCCACCTCGCGAGCCGGCAGGCCGACGCTGCGCTCTCCATTAATGCCGATCGAGTCCACCTGCCCGGCCGTGGGGCCGATCAGCACCACATCGTCCAGGCCGGCCGCCTTCAGCGGCAGCGCGTGGTCCTCGTTTTTGAGCAGAACGGCCGCATCTTCGCCGGTTTTTTCGATGATCTTCGCGTTGGCTTCCACCGCTTGTGGCGTCACGGTGTGCTTCTCGCCGCCGTCCAGATAGCCAAACCGGTCCATCTCGAAGAGCACGCGGCCGGCGGCTTCGGTAATCCGCGCCTCGGTCACCGTGCCGTCCTTGAGCGCGGCCGGCATCCGTTCCGGATTCAGCACGACGCCGAAATCCGTGGGATCCGGCCGTGCCGGCGCGGGCTCTTCGGGGATATGCCCGCCGAACATGGCCATCATGCCCTTGATCGCGTCCGGCGGCGGTGGCGGCTGCGGAGGATTGAGGCCGAAGAAGGCCGGAAGACCGATCCCGGTGCCGGGCATCTCCATATCCAGACCGGCGTTGATGAAGTTCACCGCGTGAACCGCGCCCCAATCGGAGGTGACGAAGCCCTTGAAGCCCATCTGATCGCGCAGAATCGTGGTCAGGTTGTGCTGATTGCCGCAGGCGAAGGCCCCGTTGATGCGGTTGTACGAGCACATGATCGACGAGACGCCCGCCTGGATCGCGGCATCGAACGGGGCCAGATAGACCTCGTGCAGCGTCTGATCGTCGATGAAGATGTTCGTGGCGTTCGAGTCGTAGCCCACGTAGTGCTTGACCATCGCCATCACGTGCTGCGACTGGATGCCGCGAATCTCTTCGGCGCCCAGAACGCTGGTGAGATACGGATCTTCGCCGAAGGTGTTATAGCCCCGGCCGAACTCCAGATCGCGGTCGATGTTCACAAACGGTTGCAGGCTCACGTCGATGCCGTTGGCGCGATCCTCGCGCCCGATGACGACGCCGTTGGCCAGCGCGTCTTTTGCACTGAAGGTCGCGGCCACGCCCATCGTCGCCGTCTCGCCTTGGCTGGGCACGCGCGTCAGCACGCCGGGCGGCCCGTCGGCGAAGCGCAGCCCCGGAATCCCCAGCCGCGGCACGCCCGCCAGGTAGCCCGCTTGCCCCTGATAGACGGCCGGATTCTCCATCGCGCCGCGTACGAGCGCGATCTTCTCCTGAAGCGACATCTGGTCAAGCAGCCGGTCCACCCGCGGATTGCCGGTCACCGCAGGGACGGATTGCGCCGCAGCCATGCCGGCCAGCAGGAACGCCGCACCCAGGCCCGCGCACAAACGCACATGAAATCCTCGCATGGTTTCCTCCCGTGAAACCCTCCGAACAAAAGCTCCCCTACAAACTAAAGGCCGGTTCTGCCGTTTGGCAAGATGGCCGTTGCAGAACCGGGAACGCGACGGGCCGCCGAACAGGGCCAACGCATTTGGATTTCGCATGGCCGCCCGGAACAGCTTGGAAAGGGCACGGCTTCAGCCGTGCCCTTTCCAAACAAAATCATCCCGCAAGCTGAAATGCGTTTGCCCTGAGCCGCCGAATGCCCGCGCCAACGGAAAACGCTACTTTACGGAAAACGCTACTTTACGGAAAACGCTACTTTACGGAAAACGCTACTTTTAGGTAAAATGACGATGGAATGGAACTGGCGCTGAATCTCGGCTGGGCGGCGCTTGCCGTGTGGATGGTCTGCGTGTGGCTGCGCAGGACGCCGTCGCGTCGGCAGGACCGCCGTGCGCAGATGGTGGCGCTGGCGATGGCCATTCTGATTCTGCTGCCGGCCATCTCAATGACCGACGATCTGGCGGCGGCGCAGTGTCCGGCCGTGCTCGATCTCAGTGTCCGCCGTTCGCACGATCAGGACGCGCACAATCCCCACTGCATCTTTCCCGCGGCGGCCTCGCTGCCGTCCGTGAAGTTTTCCTGTCTTCCCTTGCAAACGACAGGCAAGGCCGCACTGGTTGCGCGCATCCTGGTTGCGGTCGAAAATCCCGCGCTCATCGCAATCGACAACCGCCCTCCGCCGGCAGCCAGCTTTTCCTTCGCTGCGTAATTCTTTTTCATCGCTTGTTCTTCCCGATCGGCGTCGTGACCACCACGGCGCAAGAAGGTTGTTCCATGAAGCGGATCTTTTCTGCCGTCGCCGCCGGGGCGACGGGTGCGATCCTTGCGCTGCTGCCGGGCTGCGTCCGCGCGCAGCAGGCGCTTGGCTGGGATCAGGTCAAGGCGCGGTTCGAGGCCGGCAATCCGGCGCTGCGGGCCGACGCCGACACTGTCGAGGAGTTGCGCGCCGAAGAGATCACGGCCGATCTGCGGCCCAATCCGCAGTTGACGCTGGCCGCCGACGGTACGCAGATTGCTCCGAACCATGGCCTCTGGCAGCCCATGGCTGGAACCTTTGTCTCGCCGGGCATCAGCTATCTGCACGAGCGCGATCACAAGCGCGCACTGCGCCTCGAAAGCGCGCAGGAGGGTACGCACATCGGCGAGGCGCAACACGAAGACCTGCGGCGCAATCTGGAGTTCACCTTGCGCACGGCCTTCGTCCAGACCCTCGAAGCCAAGGACGTGCTGAAGCTGGCGCAGCAAGACCTCGCCTATTACGACTCCATCCTTGCCACCAGCCGCGCGCGGCTGAAGGCCGGCGACATCGCCCAGATCGACTTCGACCGTATCGAACTGCTGCGCGTGCAATATGAAGCGGAGATGCAGACGGCGATCGTGAATCTGCGCACGGCCAAGATTCAACTGCTGCAGTTGCTCAATGACCGCACGCCCGTGGACAAGTTCGACGTGACCGGCGTCTTCGATTTTTCAGACGCGCTCGATCCGCTCGCAACCTATCATCAGGCCGCCATCGCCGCCCGGCCCGATCTTCAGGCCGCGCTCGCCACGGTGCAGCAGGCGCAAACCAATCACAAGCTGGCCAAAGCGAACGGCTCGACCGATCCCACTCTCAGCGCCTGGTACACGTGGAACGCATCGACAAACAACCCGAACGCCTTCCAGACGCTGGGCGCAAGCGTCAGCATTCCCCTGCGCCTCTTCGATCGCAACCAGGGCGAAAAGAAACGCACCGCGATCGACATGGATCGCGCGCGCCAGGCCAGTGAGTCCGTTCGGGCGCAGGTCTTCAGCGATGTCGATACGGCCTATGCTCAGGTGCAGAGCAATATCGCCCTTCTGAAGCCCTACAAGGACAAGTACAACAACGAAGCACTGCAGGTGCGCGACACGGTCAGCTACGCCTACTTTCACGGCGGTGCTTCGCTGATGGACTTTCTGAACGCGCAGAGCAATGATCGCCAGGTGCAACTGGCCTACGCGCAACTGATTGGCGCCTATCTTGCGTCGGTCGCGCAACTGAATCTTGCCGTGGGACGCGAGGTGATCCAATGAGAAAACTTTCTTTGTGGACGATGACGTGCGGCAGCCTTGCGCTTCTTGTCTCTGCGGGCTGCAAAAAGAGCTTCAATCCGGCCAGCGCCGGGCCCGTTCCCACGCAAGTGGTGGAGTCGGGCAACGCCGGCCTTGTCACGGTGGATCATCCCGAACAGTACCCAACGGTCGCCGCGGGACGGATCGACGCGCCGGAGACGCTCGACGTCACGGGCTCGGTGTTTCCCGACATTTCGCGCGAGATTCCGGTGATCTCGATGGCCAACGGCCGCGTGGTCGACATCCGCGCCCGGCTCGATGACCACGTGAAAAAGGGGCAGTTGCTCTTCAGCGTCGAGAGCCCGGACATCAGCGCCGCATTCGACACCTACGTGAAGGCCGCGGCCGACGAGCAGCTCGCCAACAAGGCGTATTTGCGCACAAAGGATCTCTACGCGCACGGGGCCGTTGCGCAATCCGCGCTCGAACAAGCGGACGACACGGAAAAGGACGCGCGCGCCGATCTGGCCGCCGCCGAGCAGCAACTGAAGATCTTCGGTGTGGACAAGAATCATCCCAGCCCCATCGTCAACGTCTACGCGCCTGCCTCGGGCGTCATCGTGGCGCAGAACATCACGCAGGCCGCGGCCACAGGCGTCGCGCTCTCGGGCACAGCCACGGCCTTCACCATCGCCGATCTGCGCTCGGTGTGGATTCTCTGCGACGTTTACGAAAATGACCTTCCCAAAGTCAGCCCGGGGCAAACTGCGGAGATTCGGCTTGCGGCGTATCCCGGCAAAACTCTCACCGGCCGCGTCAGCGACATCGGCCCGGTTCTCGATCCGGCGCTGCGCACGGCCAAGGTGCGCATCGAGGTTGCCAACTCAGGCCTGCTGCGCCTGGGCATGTTCGTGACGGCGACGCTGGCAAGCCGCAGCAAGGTAACGCACGCAACCGTGCCGTCGAGCGCCCTTCTGCATCTGCACGATCGCGAGTGGGTCTTTCAGCCGGCCGGCCCGGGCCAATTTCGGCGCGTCGCCGTGCAAGGCGGCGCGATGCTAGCCGGCGGCCAGCAGGAGATTCTCTCTGGCCTTGCGCCGGGCCAGCCGGTCGTGAAAGATGCGCTGAACCTTCAGGCCACCGCGGAGGCGCAATGATTCGCCGGCTTGTTGATTTCGCGCTGCAAAATCGGCTGCTGGTTCTCAGCCTCGGCATGTTGCTCTTCGCCTGGGGCATGATTTCGTTTCACCGGCTGCCGGTCGAGGCCTATCCCGACGTGGCCAATAACTACGTGGATATCATCGCGCAGTGGCCGGGCATCAGCGCCGAGCAGATCGAGCAGCAGGTGACGATTCCCATCGAGACCACGATGAACGGCATTCCGGGCATCGCGCACATCCGTTCCTGGTCGATCTTCGGGCTCTCGACGGTCGAGATCGTCTTCGGCGAGGAGACGACAAACTTCGAAAACCGCGAGCGCGTGCTTGAACGGCTTTCGCAGGTCACCCTGCCCAACGGCGTCGTGCCGCAGATGGGCACCGACTGGAGCCCCGTCGGCCAGATTTACTTCTACACGCTGCGCAGCTCGAATCCCGCCGAGGATGTGATGAACTTGAAGACTCTCGAAGACTATGTGGTCTCGAAGAATCTCAAGTCGGTTCCGGGCGTGGTCGACATCAATCCCTTCGGCGGGCCGACGCGCGAGTATCAAGTGCGTCTCGATCCCGACAAACTCGTCGAGTATGGACTGAGTCTTGCGCAGGTGGAGCAGCAACTGGCCAACAACAACGCCAACGGCGGCGGCAGCTTCATCGAGGAGGGCCAGCAGCAGGTCAACGTGCGCGAGGTCGGTCTGGCGCGCACGGCCGAGGAGATCGCCAACACGGTCGTAGCCGCCAGGAACGGCACGCCGATTCGCATTCGCGATCTGGGCGTGGTCGAGCAGGGGCCGATGATCCGCCTGGGCCAGTTCGGCGACACCGAGCGCGACAAGGATGGCCGCCTGATCGACAATGACGACGTTGTCTCGGGCATTGTCGCTCTGCAAAAAGGCGCCAACGCGCAGCCCACGCTCGACGGGGTTCACGCCATGGTCCGGCAGTTGAACGAGAAAATCCTGCCCAGGGGCGTGACCGTTCATCCCTTCATCGACCGCAGCGACCTGCTCCACTTCACCACGCACACGGTGCTGCACAACCTCACCGAGGGCATGATCCTGGTCGCCCTCATCCTGTTTTTGTTTCTGGGCAACGTGCGCGGCGCGACGATTGTCGTTCTGACGATTCCCTTTTCGCTGCTCTTCGCCGCCACCTGTCTCGACCTGCGGCATATTCCCGCCAATCTTCTCTCGCTGGGCGCGCTCGATTTCGGCATGGTGGTGGACGGCGCGGTGGTGATGGTCGAAAACATCGTGCGCCATCTGTCGAAGGCTGATCCTGCTCGCACGGCCGAGCAGAAAATTCGCGATGCCGCCCACGAGGTGCAACGGCCCGTCTTCTACGCCATCGCCATCATCATCACCGCCTATCTGCCGATCTTCACGCTGCAAGCCGTCGAAGGCCGGCTCTTCCGGCCCATGGCCTGGACCGTCGCTTTCGCGTTGCTGGGCGCGCTGGTTTTTTCCATTCTCCTGGCGCCGGTTCTGGCCAGCCTGCTGCTGAGCAAGGGAGCGAGCGAATGGCGCAATCCGGCGATGGAATTTGTCCGCGAGCACTATCGCAACGGCGTAACCTGGGCGATTCATCATCGCCGCATCGTGCTGAGCGGTGGGGTTGCGGCGTTTTGCCTGGCGGTTTTTCTCGCCTCCAGCGGCGTCATCGGTTCGGAGTTCCTGCCCCATCTCGATGAAGGCGCGCTCTGGGTGCGCGGCACGCTCGAACAAAGCGTCGGGCCGGACGATAGTGTGCGTATGGCCAATCAGGCGCGTCTGCTGCTCTGCTCGTTTCCGGAAACCACCGAGTGCACCAGCCAGGCCGGACGCCCTGACGATGGCACCGACCACACGGGATTCTTCAATACGGAGTATTTCGTCGGTCTGAAGCCGAAAGGCCAATGGCGTCCCGTCTTCGGCGGTGACAAGGACAACCTCATCGCCTCGATGCAGGCCGCGCTCGACAAGAAATTTCCCGGCGTCATCTGGGGATTCTCGCAGCCCATCGAAGACAACATGGAAGAGGCGGTCAGCGGCGTCAAAGGCGAGCTGGCCACAAAAGTGTACGGCAGCGATTTGCACACGCTCGAAGATCTGGCCAACCAGATCGAGACGGTGATGAGCCACGTGCGAGGCATTACGGACCTCGGCGTTCTGCAAGTGACCGGCCAGCCTGATCTGGATGTGACGGTGGACCGCGCCAAGGCCGCGCGCTGGGGCATCAACGTGGCCGATGTGCAGGACGCGGTGCAAACGGCCGTCGGCGGCACGGCGCTCACGCAGGTGCTGCGCGGCGAGGAGTCGTACAACCTCACCCTGCGCTATCTGCCGCGCTACCGCAACACGCGCGAGGCCATCGAAAACATTCGCCTGCTGGCGCCCTCCGGCGAGCGCGTCTCGCTGGCGCAACTCTGCGACATTCGCGAGGCCGACGAGGGTTCGGAGATTTATCGCGAAAACAACCAGCGTTACGTGGCCATCAAGTACAGCGTGCGCAATCGCGCGCTGGGCGACGCGGTGCGTGAGGCGATTCAAAAGGTCGATGCGCAGGTGAAGCTGCCGCGCGGCTATCGTCTCGGCTGGGAGGGCGAGTACCAAAGCGAGCTCCGCGCCGAGGCGCGCATGGCCATCATCGTGCCCCTCACGGTGCTATTCATCTTCGTCATACTTTATGCCATGTACAAGTCGCTCAAGTGGGCGCTTTTGATTCTGGCCACGGTGGCCATGGCCAGCCTGGGCGGGCTCCTGGTGCTGCTGATGACGCACACGAACTTCAGCGTCTCGTCGGAGGTTGGATTCCTGGCGCTCTTCGGCGTCTCCGTGCAAACCGGCGTGATCATGCTCGAGTACATCAACCAGCTTCGCGTGCGCGGCGACTCCATTGAAACGGCCGCCGTGGAGGGCGCGATTCTGCGCCTGCGTCCCATCGTGATGACGATGCTCGTGGCCACGCTCGGCTTGCTTCCGGCCGCTCTATCGCACGGCATCGGCTCGGATTCGCAGCGGCCCTTCGCCATCGTCATCGTTGGCGGCCTGGTGACGAATCTGCTGATGAGCGTTTTCCTTTTGCCCACGCTCTACGTCTGGGTGGCGCGCGAGCACGACATTCTTCCGGCTGCCGACCAGACAGAGGAAGCAAAGGATTCTGGCCGGGATCTGCCGTAAAGACGCCCATGCGCATCCGTAAAACACTTGCTCGCGCGTTTATACTCACTTTCGAATGATTCCTGTGTTTTTTTCGGTGGTTGCAGGCGTTTTCGGCCTGGCCTTCGGCAGCTTTCTGAACGTTTGCGCCACGCGCTGGCCTGTGGGCGAGAGCGTGGCCGCGGGCCGTTCCCGCTGCCGCTCCTGCGGTCGCACTCTGGCCTGGTGGGAAAACCTTCCGCTCGTGAGCTGGCTCCTGCTCCGGGGCCGCTGCCGAAGCTGCAAGGCCATCATCGGCTGGCGGTATCCGCTGGTGGAGTTGGCTGTCGCAGTGCTGTGGGCCTTTGCCGGAGGGCGCGTGCTGGCTGGGTCCGTCGATCTCGCGCTGCCGCTGCGCGCGCTGGCCTACCAGCTTGCGATCGCCGCCGGGCTCATGATTTTTCTCTGGCTGCTGACGGCTCTGGCCGTTCTCGACGCGGAAAATCTCTGGCTCCCGGACCGGCTGGTCTGGCCAGGCACTGCACTGGGGCTGATGATCACTCTCGGCGGGCTGACTGCACAGGCCGGTCTCGGCCTGACCAGCGGTCTTCCGCCTTCGGCCCTGCCGGCAACCATGGGCATGACGGCGGCAACCGGACTGGCGCAGTGGCTGGCGGCGATGGGAGGGCCGAGCGGCAGCCTGAGCGCGCGCCTTTGGATCGCTCTCGTCAGCCCGCTGCTGGCCGCAGCGCCAATGCTGGCGATTCGTTGGCTCTACCGGCTCGTGCGCCATCGCGAAGGGCTCGGACTGGGCGACGTGAAGCTGATGGCCATGCTGGCCGCGTGGCTCGGAGTTGCGGGCGCGGCGCTGGCCTTTTTCCTCGGATCGATTCTCGGCGCGCTCACCGCGCTCGCGCTGCTGGCGCGGCCTCGCGCCCAAGGCGAGGATGCGGAGTGGATGCGCGCCAAGCTGCCCTTTGGCAGCTTCCTCTGCCTCGGCGCGGCGATCGGCGTTTTCTGGGGACGGCCGCTGATCGCGCTCTATCTGCGCTGGGCCGGACTCTGAGACAAAATTACGGCTGCGCGGCGGGCGCTTGCGCAACCTGCTGCGGTTTGGCGCCGGCAAGGCGCGGATCGGCAAGCGCCTTGCGCGCCTCTTTGGCATGATGGCTGCCTGGATCGTAGATCATGACCTTCCGGTAGTTGTCGCGCGCTTCGGCAAACCGGCCCAGTCCGCGCTCGGCTTCGGCCAATCCCCAGTAGACATCCGGATTGTCCGGGTCGAGCACAAGCGCGGATTCGTAACGCGAGAGCGCGGCCTTCCAGTCCTTGTTGTCGAGATAGTACTGGCCGACGTGTTCGTCTTCAGTGGCCGTCTCCTGGTGGGCGGGCGGCTCCGGCGCAGCCGTGCGACGGTGTCGTCCAGACGGCGTCGCATCGCCATCCGGCGGCAGAAGGTTGCCCAGACCGGCCTGGCTTGAGCTCCAGTTCTGCTCCCCTCGCTCGGCGGCGGCCGAGGCATCTTCTGGACTACTGACCGGGTCGATGTCCTCGTCGGGAATCGCCATGCGGCGAGCATTCTCGTCTGCCCCGGGAAGCGCATCCGGCGCAAGATGCGCGGGAATCACCGGAACGTCGCTCGTGTCTTCGGGAAAGGGATTGCTGTTCTGTTGCGCCGAGGACGCCGGTGTCGGCGCAACGGCTGGGGATTGCGGATTCCCTTGCTGCGGCGGGTTGGCCGCTGCCTGCGCGCAGAGCATCGTTGCGAATACCCAGAGGCACGTCAAGCCCGTCGCCCACGCCGCCCGCCGAAATGCCGTTTTCACCGCTGTTCGCCGCACTCTCCTATTTTGACTCCGCGGTGGCCGGCTTGTCACATGGCGCGGCGCGTCTTGCGCGGCCGGAGGATTCCGGCTGGCCTGCGACCGCGCGTCTATTCCTGTTCGCCGAGGGCCAGACGCAATTGCTCCGACTCGTTCCAGGCAATCTTGAGTCCGCCTGAAACCAGGCCCCGGCCCATCAGCTGCACCATGGCGACGGCCCAACGAATCACGCGCGGCGATGCGCCATGCGGCCACAGCTCGCTTAACGGGCGGACGACGCCATCGGCGCCGGGGTGGTAGACCCGCTCGTCCCAGTTGCGCGATCCCTGCGGAAACTCCGGGTAATAGCGCACGGCGTCGATGGCCGATTGCAGGATGCGGTGTTTCCACGGCTCGGCGTACTGCGGCATGAAGAGCACATGACTCTGTTTGTGCCGCCGCACCTCATGCACGAACTCGGTGAAGCTGGCCGCATGGGTCAGATTGATGTTGGCGTTCGGTTCCACGCCGTGGCGATCGCCGCCGGCCACCAGCAGCATGTTCCACTTTTCCGCCAGTCTCCGCACGGCGCGGTTCTCGTCCCAATGGCGCAGGCCGTTCAATTCGAGCGCGTGCAGAAAGGCTCCGTTCTTCTGCAGAAACTCGTTGACCAGGAACTGGTGCTTCTCCTTGCCGATCAGGTAGAGATCCCACATCGGGTGGTTGAAGACCACCAGAACATTCGGTTCGGCGTTAAGGGCCGAAAGAATCTCCGTGAGGCGCGCATCGCTGGGGTTGGCGGTGAACGCTTCGAGTGTGGCCATCCACTCGGTGGCCTTGGCGCTGGGCAGATTATGCACGCCCAGATGAAACGACTGCATGCCGCCGTAGGGAGCGCTCCACTCCACGGAAACCGGAATCTGCCGCGCGCTGGGGACCGTGCGCAGCAGCATGGGCGCTTTGATGTTGTCGTGGTCGCTCAGCGAGACCATGGCGTTGAGGCCGAGCTTTTCGATCTGGCGGGTTTCCAGGTCGAAGGCCAGCTTGGGCGTCATCGGCGGCGTCCAGTAGCTGGCCGCATAGTTGATGCGCACGCCATGAACCTGCTCGGCCCGCCGCTCCAGGCGCGAAAGCAGGGGGCGCATGACCGGGAATTGATTGCCGAAGTTGGCCAGAAAATCCAGCGTTTCCGACGACTGGTTGGTGTGGCTGTGCAGCGAAACTCCGGTAGGAAACCCTCTTGGAGCGCCCGTATCGCGCCAGAGATACGAGATCGTGGATGCCGGCATGATGACCTCCTCCTCCTTCTTCCTCCGCGCCCAGTTTCATTCTCAGTATCCCGCAAAAGGCGTGAATGCGGAGTTAAGGGCATGCGAATTGCCCTTCAATTGATGCAGCACGAAAAACAAAAAATCATCGGAATTCCGGGAAAAATGGGGAAAAACCGAAAAATCCGAGGCCTGCCGGGGCTGCGACCGGCGGCGCACCCAAGGCACGCAGCCGTCCTGAAAGATAAGATGCGCCACCGGCCCGCACGTCGCAGCCGCGCCTACTCCTTGCCGGTCTTCGCCAGATCAGGACCGAGAAAATCGTCGAGATTCCAGCCGGCCATCAGCTCTTCGCCGGGCCCTGCCTTCAGTTCGCTGGCCCTTGCGGCCTCGGCGGCCAGATAGTTCTCCGTCAGCCCCTTGCGCAACAGGTCGAAGGCCTGTTCGGGGGTGTCGGCGAACTGGAACAGGTCCATATCCCTGGGCGAGATGGCGCCGGCGTCGGCCAGCACTTCCAGGTTGAAGACCTTCTTCCAGTAATCGGAGCCGTAAATGACGACCGTGATTTTTTTGTTGAGTTTTTTGGTCTGCGCCAGGGTGAGCAGCTCGAACATCTCGTCGAGGGTGCCGAAACCGCCCGGAAAAACCACCAGCGCTTTGGCCAGGTAGGCAAACCAGAGCTTGCGCATGAAGAAGTAGTGAAATTCGAGGTTCAGCGCGGGCGTGATGTACGGATTGGGCCGCTGCTCGAACGGGAGCAGGATATTCATGCCGATGGTCTTGCCGCCCGCCTCCCAGGCGCCCCGGTTGGCCGCTTCCATGATGCCCGGGCCGCCGCCGGAGGTGACCACAAAACGATGTTTGCGCGAGGGGATGGTCCTGGCCCACTGCGTCAGCAGTTGGGCCAGACGACGCGCATCCTCGTAGTAACGCGCCATCTCGACGGCGGCCACGGCGCGCTTCAGTTGCAGAAGGCTGGCGCGCCCGGAGGCAATCTCGCCAGCCTTGGCTGGCTGCTCGTGGCTGGGGGCGGGATGGATGGAGCCGGTGTTTTCCAGCAGCTCCAAGGCGTGATCGGCCTCCTCGCGTCCGCGAAAGCGGGCGGAGCCGAAAAAAACCACCGTGTCCTGAATCTGCTCGCGGCGAAAACGGGCCAGCGGTTCGAGATACTCGGATAGAATGCGGATGGGCCGCCCGTCGGGACTGTCGAGGAATGTCTTGTTTTCGTAGGCGAGCGGCGCCGAGTCGAGCGGCGGCGGCGCTCCGTTGCCCGGAATCGCGGCCCCGGCGGCGGCGGCGGCCGCTGCGCGCGCTACGGCTTCCTGATGTTCAGCGGCGTGCTCTGTGTTTTCCGGTTCTTCGTTCCTCTTTGTCATGGTTCAACCATCCTCACGCCGTAAGGCTTCTTGAAAGGCGATCCACAGATTGAGCAGTCCCAGCCCAGAGACCAGGCCGCGTACGGCGCCCGCCTGTGCGATGGTTCCCAGCGCGGGGTACCGCAGGAAAAGCATGTTGCGATCCCAGAAACTGTGCGACCAGGGCGCATAGCAAAGCGCCAGGCCGACGTAGAGTTGCGCCACGACGCGCAGAAACAGCTCCGCGCGCACCAGCCAGCGCGAGGGCGGCGGCTGGTGCGGGGCGGTGGCGATCGCTGGGGGCATGGTCATTCCAGAGGGGGTTGCCGACGGACCGTACAGTGCCTCCGCGGGCGCGGACCGCATCGGCGACGACAATTCCGGCTGTTGAGGCATTCGTTTGCCTGGGTCCACTGTTCAGGATGCCGTTGCGCAACGGCCGGTTGCCTGCGTCCGCGCGGTCTCAATCCGAGGCCGCAGATCCGGTCCCGGCGCAGCAGCGCCGTATTGTCACGGTAACACAGCGCAGTCAGAAATTCAGAGCGCATGAGCCACTTGCGCAGGGCGGCGCAGCCCCGGGGCAAACCGTCTCACCGCGCACCGCACGAAGCGGGACGCCGTTTTTTGTCCGGTTGGAGATCCTGCGTATCGGCATTCCGCGGAGGTGTCCGCGCCGTCTCTCCTGAGGAGGGGTTGCGGTCTACACACTCCCCAGCGCCTCTTCCGCCCATTGCAGCGCTTCCTGATAGCTCACCAGCAGATCGCTGGTGTGCAACCCGTACCGTTCCACAATGGCGTCGCAGGCCTCCCAGCCGCCGCGTTCGTGGCCCTCCAGCCAGTCCAGCAGGGCGCGTTCCGGCAGTGGTTCGCCTTCCAGCGCGCGGCGGATCGCATCCTCGAGCGGCAGATACGGGCTCAGTTCTCGCATGGGCGTCCGCAGCATGGCGGGCAGCAGGCTCAGCATGCCCAGCAGATACTGCTCCGTATGATTCAGGCCGCAGAACACGGAGGCCAGCTCGCAAAAGCGCCCGCGCAGAAAGGCCATGCGCAGCAGTTCGGTGGTCTGGCCCGCGTTCAGTTCGCTGGCGATGGCCAAGGTGGCCATGCGGCGGAAAGCCTCTTCGCCCAGCGCGATCAGCGCGGCTTTTACCGAGCGCACCTCCTGACGCATGGCGCACATCGGCGAGTTGACCAGCCGCAACAGGCGGTAGGTGAGCGAAGCATCGCGCTTGACCAGATCCGCAAGCTCGTTGACATCCACATTGTTGCCCTGCAGCAGGCGCAGAATCTCGATCTGCAGCAGCCGGTTGGAGGGGACCCGGTGGTTGCCCATCAGCACGGGCCGGCAGAAGTAGTAGCCCTGCAGGAGCGTAAAGCCCTCTTCGCGCGCCCGGCGGAAGTCTTCCTGGCTCTCCACCTTTTCGGCGATCAAGGCCACGGTCACGCCGCGCAGCTTTTGCAGCAGCACGCGCCGCTGCCACGCATCCGAAAGGAGAAAATCCACCTTGATGTAGTCGGCGATCTCGATGAGCGGCTCGAAACCGGGCTTCCATGTGAAGTCGTCCAGCGCCAGCCGGAAACCGGCGGCCTTCAGGCGGCGGCAGGCATCGATCAGCGCAGGCGTAGGCTCGATGGTTTCCAGAATCTCCAGAACCGTCATGCCGGCCGGCAAAACGTGAATCAACTGGCCGGTCAGCGCTTCTTCCGTGCAGTTCAGAAATGCGGGAAGATTCGAGGTCAGCCGCCCCAGGCCGTACAGCACGGTATTGTCGATCATGGTGCGGGTGGCCAGATCGCCATCGCCGCTGAACATCGCCTGTGGCCCATTGCGGAAGAGCAACTCGTAGCCATGCACTTTGCCGTGCAAATCCAGAATGGGTTGTCGCGCCAGGTAGCGCATGTCCATGGCTGGATTCGGCGCAACGGCCGGTTCGGTTTCGGCGTGGCAATGTGCGACATCGACAGACGTCTTGGCCATGCGTCACCCTCCCTGCCGTCTATCGGCCGCAAGCACAACCGCTTGAAATGTGTGCGGAAATTCATCACACCACGGTAACTGCCCCGCCCGGAACACCGCCGTCTAGCCTGGAGCCGGATCCTCGACACGCCTGATCCATCGCGCCAAATCGAACGGCAACGGGCGCGCTCGCATCCTCGGCGGCTCCGCTGCGCGATCCCTGCGTCCCCGGAGATATTCTTTACGGGACGGCCCGACGTGCCGGGCCGTCCGCAAAGGAGATTCCATGCCATCCGCCGGTTCCGGTCCCCTCCCGCCGATCGTGACGCTTTCCAGCCGCGAAGTTTACCGCAACCGCTGGATGCGCGTGCGCGAGGACGCGATTTTGCGTTCAAACGGCGAAACGGGTCTCTACGGCGTCGTCGAAAAACACGATTCGGCAATTCTTTTGCCGATCGAAGGCGACCGCATCTGGCTGGTGGAGCAGTATCGCTACGCCGTGCAGGAACCGGCAATCGAGCTGCCGCAGGGCAGTTGGGAGATGGAGATCGAGAATCCGGAGGAACTGGCGCGCGGCGAGCTGCGCGAAGAAATCGGCCGCGACGCCGGCCGGATGACGCTGCTCGGCAGGCTCTGGATCGCCTACGGCTTTCTGCGCCAGCGGCAGTACGTCTACCTGGCCACGGATCTGCGGCCCGCCCACAGCGAGCGCGACGCCGAGGAACACGACCTGACCGCCCGGCAGCTTCCCATCGCCGAGTTCGAGCGGATGATGCTCGCGGGCGCAATCCGCGACAATTGCACCCTGGCCGCCTGGGGACTCTACCTGCTGTGGAAGGCGCGGCAGCAGGACTCGACCGGCGCGTGAAGCGGCTCTTGTCCGGTCTCCTGCGACCTTCTCGCGCCCCGCCGCCGCGCAACAAGGGCCAGAGAAGCGGAAGCCGGTGATTACGGAAAAAACGCAAGAATCCATGCGAACGGCTCTTGCGGTTCAGGCCGGCTGCAACTCCTGCCGGGCCTCTGATTTTTCAGCCACCGGCCCATGCGTCTCGGCTGTCGGCGGGGGCGGCGCATCGCCGATGCGCTTCGAGTAGGCGCAGGCGACGGTTTTTTCCTCGGCCACAGGCGTCGTCTTCTTGCCGCGCTTCTTCGGAGCGGCGGCCTCTTCCTCCTCAGACCTCTTTTTGTTTGGGCATTCGAGGAAAATCCCCGAGCGGAGGGTCTTCTCGACCAGGTACGGACTGCCGCACTCGGGGCATTTCTGCGCCACCGGCTTCAGATTCGACGTAAAGTCGCACTTCGGATAGTTGGTGCAGCCCCAGAAGACATTGCCCCGTCGCGCTCTGCGCTCGGCAATGTCGCCTTCGCCGCACCGGGGGCACTTCATGCCTTCGATCAGGTTCTGCTTGACGTATTTGCACTTGGGATAGCCGGAGCAGGAGACGAACTCGCCGTAGGCTCCCTGGCGCAGCACCAGCGGCTTGCCGCACTCCGGGCACGGCTCGCCGGTGGGCTCGGGCGGCTTCTGCTGCTGCTTCGAGCTGAGCTTGCGAAAGGTCTTGCAGGGCGGGTCGGCGTTATAGTCCGGGCAGGCCATGAACGGGCCGAAGATGCCCCGCCGCAGCACCATCACCTTGCCGCAGTTCTCGCAGTACTCCTCGGTGTCGCCGGCCTCCTGCGCCTCGGGCGTGTTCAGGTCGGGCTTGGCCGCGATGTTTTCCTTGGTGAACGTGCAGCTCGAAGGGTCTTTCTTGTTGTAGGCCGAGCAGGCGTAAAACGTGCCGAACTTGCCCCACTTCAACAGCAGCGGCGCGCCGCAGAGATCGCACTTTTCCCCCGTCTCCTGCTCCATCCGCTTGATGTTTTCCATCGTCTTGCCGGCGTCCTTGAGCTCGTCCTCGAAGTGGTCATAGAAAGCGTTCAGCAGATCGGTCCACTTCTCCGTGCCTTCTTCGATGTCGTCGAGTTCGGTTTCGAGCTTCGCCGTGTAGGCGGTGTCAAAAATGTACGGAAAGTTCTTCACCAGCAGATCGCAGACGACCACGCCGATCTCGGTCGGGTAAAAGCGCCCGCGCGAGCCGCCGTGCTTGACCACGTACTCGCGGTCCTGAATGGTGTTGATGATCGAAGCGTAGGTCGACGGGCGGCCAATGCCGCGCTCTTCGAGTTCTTTCACGAGCGAAGCCTCGTTGTAGCGCGGAGGCGGCTGCGTGGCGTGCTCTTCCGGGAAGAGCCGGTCCAGGCCGAGCGTCTTCACGCCGTCCAGGCTGGGCAGCCGGCTGGCCGACTCTTCGTCGTCCTTGCTGTCGTCCGAGGATTCGTAGAGCTTCAGGAAGCCGTCGAAGCGCAGGACCGATCCGCTGACGCGGAAATCGTAGGTTTTTCCGGTTTTGGCCGAGTGCGCGGCGATGTTCGCCGTCGTCACGTCGTAAACGGCCGGAACCATCTGCGAGGCCACGAAGCGCCGCCAGATCAGCGTGTAGAGCTTGAGCTGCTCATCGCTCAGGTAGCGGGCCAGCGACTCGGGCGTGCGCGCGGCATCGGTGGGGCGGATGGCCTCGTGCGCGTCCTGCGCCTCCTTCTTGCCTTTGTAGACATTCGGCGAACCGGGCAGATACTGCGCGCCCAGTTCCTTCGCGATCCACTCCCGCGCCGCCGTGACGGCTTCGGGCGCAACGCGCGGCGAATCGGTACGCATGTACGTAATCAGGCCCGTGGTGCCCTCGGCGCCGATCTCCACGCCCTCGTAGAGCCGCTGCGCCACGCCCATGGTGCGGCGCACGTTGAAACCCAGCTTGTTGGCGGCGTCGCGCTGCAACTGGCTGGTGATGAACGGCGCCAGCGGCCGGCGCTGCTGCTCGCGCGCCTGCACGCTCGTGACCGTCCACGCGGCCTTTTCCAGAGCCGCGACGACCGCGTCCATCGACTTTTTGTCGGCGAGCGCGTTGGCGATGAACTGATCCTTGCCGTCCTTGTCCTTGCCGTTGGCCACGCGCGCCGGCGCGCCCTCGACGCCGATGAACTTGGCCTTGAACTTCTGCTCCGCTTTTTTTTCCGGGTGAAGCTGGGCTTCGAGCGTCCAGTACTCCACCGGCTTGAAATCCCGAATCTCGCGCTCGCGCTCGACGATCAGCCGCACGGCCACGGTTTGCACGCGGCCGGCCGAAAGCCCCCGGCGCACCTTGTCCCAGAGCAGCGGCGAGATCTGATAGCCCACCAGCCGGTCCAGAACGCGGCGCGTCTGCTGCGCATCCACCAGATGCTGATCGATGTCGCGCGCGTGTTTGAAGGCCTCGTTGACGGCCTTCTTCGTGATCTCGTTGAAGGTGACGCGGCGAATTTTTTTCTTCTCTTTGGGCGAGGTTCCCAATTGCAGCGCCAGATGGTAGGCAATGGCCTCGCCTTCGCGGTCCGGGTCAGGCGCGAGATAGATTTCATCGGCCTTGGCCGCGGCTTTCTTCAACTGATCGACGACCTTTTCCTTGCCCGGCGAGACGATCAGATGCGGCTCGAAGGTGCGCTTCTTCAGCTCCACGCCCAGATCGTTCTTGGGCAGGTCCATAATATGCCCCACCGAGGCCCGCACATCGAAGCCCTTGCCAAGATACTTCTCGATCGTCTTGGCCTTGGCTGGCGACTCGACGATCACCAATGCTTTGCTGGTTGCCATTCCCGAATCGGTTCTCTCTTTCTCTTCCTGCCTGTTGCCGCCGCGAACCCCGGTTTCCCTGTGCCGCCGGTCCGCGCCTCTGCGTCGCAGCCGCGCTTTCCCTTTGGACTCGGCCCCGGCGCTTCCGTTTCGCCTGCTCGGGAGTCGAGTGCGGCGTGCGGCCGGTCCGTTCGCCGCGGAGTTTCCTTCAACGGCCGATCCGCGCCCCTTCCGGTTGTTCCTGGAATGTGGACTTTTGGCGCCCGGTCTCGAAAACCCCGAAAAAAGGGCCCGCAAGGGTTGAACCCTACCACGGAATACCATCTCATTTCTACCCGATGAACGCAATTTTCGTTGGGAATTGTCCCATTTTCGAGGCGAAAAGACCTGTTTCTCCGCGAAAAAATCATGCGAATTCTTCGATTTAAGCCATTACCACAGATTGAAAAAAATAAAACCCGGCGTTTCCTTCGTCCCGGCTGCACCGGTCCTCGCCGTTTCATCCATCGCCCGGCAGGGCGCATCGAAGGCAGGGCAAGCACGGCGCAAATCGTCTGCGTCGGGTCAAGACTCAGAGCAGGCCGCCATCGACGGCAATCACTTGCCCCGTAATATAACTCGCCTGCGGCGAGGCGAGGAACGCCACGAGCGGCGCAATCTCCTCGGGCCGGCCAAAGCGGCCGAGTGGAATCTCGGCCAGCAGGCGCTTTTCCTCTTTTTCGATGAACCGGGCCGACATGGGGCTGGGCACCACGCCGGGGCAGACGGCGTTGACGCGCACGTTGAAGCGGCCGGTCTCGCGGGCCAGAGCTTTGGTCAGCGCGATCAGGCCGCCCTTGGCGGCTGCGTAGTTGCACTGGCCGGCCTGACCGCGCACGCCGCTGGGCGAGACGATGTTGCAGATGCTGCCGCCGCCCGCGCGCATCATGCCGATCACGGCCTGCTTCGAGCAGAGATAGGCGGCGCGAAGGTTCGTGTCGACAACCTCATCCCACTGCGCGTCGCTCATCAGCGCCAGCAGGGCGTCGCGATGGATGCCCGCGTTGTTGACCAGGCAAGCGACGGGGCCGAGCCGCGCCTCGACCTCGGCAAAGAGCGGGGCCACCAGGTTGCGGCCGGAGAGGTCGGCGCCGACGGCGATGGCTTCGCGCGCCGCCGCGCGAATGCTCTCGGCGACTGCCGCGGCGCCGGCCTCGTTCCGGTGGTAGTGAACCGCCACGCGATAGCCGCCGCGGCCGAGCGCACGGGCAATCTCGCTTCCCAGCGTACCCGACCCGCCGGTGACCAGCGCGATTTTCTTCTCTGCCGTCATGCCTGCTCCTGGTTTGAAAATGCTTGTGTTCGCGAGCCTCGGCTGCGCATGGAGCCGCTCCCGTGGCGGCGAACGCCTCATTTGCTGGAATCTTCGCAGCGAGGGGAGTTTTTCATCGAGCGCCGGCTATCGAACGCTGGCCGCGGCCTGCAGGCTCTCGATGCGCGTCAGCTCTTCGGGGTCGCGCAGCCGCGCCCCTGCGTTGTAGCTGCAAAACGGAATCAGCTCGCCGTCGGTGGAGACGTACTGAATGATGCAGCGATGCAGCCGGCGCAGGTTGTAGCTGTGCGCGTCCATAAAGTGCATTCCGGCGACGAAGATACCGTTGAAGCCGCGCCGGTCCCAGCCCTCGGAGCGGCCGTCGGTCTTGTCCTCCCAGGCGTCGAGGCTGCGGATCAGCCGCTCGAAGGTGAGTCCGGGCGGAGTTTTCGACCGGTCGAGGCAGCTTGCGAAGCGGCCGAACTGGCGGATCTTCGAGATCTGCCGCCCGATCAATCCTTGCTCAGCCACGGGCTTTACCTGCGCCATTCCGCGCAGAAAACCGTCCAGGTCGAAAAAATTGCTCAGGCAGAAGGGCCGGTTGTCGTCGTCGATATAAAAAAACGTTCCGATGGAGCAGTGCGCGTCGCAGAGCGGCGGGTGAACGCGCTCGTCGCGCACCCGCTCGATGGCCCGGCTCAGCAGCGAGAGCGCGTTGAGCGGGAACCAATCGTCGGGAAAGCGCGTCAGCCCGGTCTGCTGGCCGAACTCGCGCGCCATGGCGGCCAGGTTGAAGGGCTCGGCGTTCTGCTCATCGACGCCGATGCGGCCGACGTGCGCCGCCGGCTGGATGCTGATTCCGGTGACAAAGCGGCTGTGCTCCAGCGCGAAGCGGAAGATGGGCCCCAGTTGATCGACGTTGACGCCGCCGATCACGGTGGGCACCAGCACCAGCCGCATGTTCGTCTGCTCGACGGCGCGCACGGCGGCGATTTTCTTGTCGAGCAGCCGCTGTCCGCGCATCTTCAAATAGACTTCGTCGCTCAGGCCGTCGAATTGCAGGTAGAGCGTATGCAGACCGGCCTCTTCGCAGAGCTTGGCGTAGCCGGGGTCGGCAAACTTGCTGCCGTTGGTCGCCACCTGAAGGTGCGTAAAGCCCATCTCGCGCGTCATGCGGAGAATGGCCGGAAACTCGGGGTGAAGGGTGGGCTCGCCGCCGGAAAATTGCACGCTGCGGCAGGGAACGGGCCGGTCCAGCAGCGCCTGAAGCATCTTGCGTAGGGTCGCAAGATCGAGCGCGTAATGGCTGCCTTCGCCCGTCGCTTCGGCAAAGCAGACCGGGCAGCGAAAGTTGCAGCGGTTGGTGATGTCGATGACCGCCAGGCAGGGCTCGTTGGCGCTCTTCATCGCCTGCGCGCGGCAGCCGTTCCCACCCGGCATCGCGGCGGTCTCGGCGCCGGGAAAGACGAGCCGGTTCCACGCGTCGAGCTTGCGATAGAGGGCGGAGTCGGAGAAGATCAGATCCGTGGTTGGCTCGTGGCAGCCGCATTCGCAGCGCTGATAGACCTTGCCATTGTGATCGAAGATCGCCGCCGCGCACGGCGCTCCGCAGCGCGGGCACAAGGACGCGACCCGATCGATGTGCATATCTCCCGCTGCGGATTCGGACATAACCTCTTCAACTCAGTTCCAAAGTTTGTCGAAAGTATACACCTTGCGCCGTTCTGTATTTTGCGTCGCCGCCGGGAAAGCAGGGCGATCGCATGGATCGCTTTTTGTTTGCATCGCGGGATCGCCGCGCCCCGCCGGGGCGCGAACGGTTCTTCTCCGCGTTGTCCCAGGGTTCCGCTGCGCTCTACCCTGGGCTATTTTCGCCTGTCCCTACGGAAGGCAACCGGGGGACAGATCAAACGCGGAGTTCATTGCGTGCGTTGGCTTCGTTCCTGCGTTTGCCCTGGCCGGGAAAGACTTTCTACGCGCGCGTGATTCCGGCGGGCGGGCATCTTTTCCTTGCGCCTTCCTGAAGGTGCAGAAGGGCGGGAATCAGCCAGAAGCCTCCGGCCAGCGTCAGCGCCACGCCGATCGAGGTGACCAGTCCCAGCTCGGCGAGCGGTTGGAAGGACGCGGTCATCAGCGCGCCGAAACCGACGATGGTGGTGAGGTTGGACTGGATCAGCGCGGCCCCGGAGGCTTTGGCCACGTCGAGAATGCGGTTTCGCTCGCTTTCAAGAGAACGGCGCACTAAGTGAATCCCGTTGTCGATGCCGATGCCGACGATGAGCGGCAGCGCGGTGACGGCCATGATGCTGAAGCGGTGACCGGCCAGGATCAGCAGTCCAAAGGTGACCACAAGGGCAAAAATGATTGGTAGAAGAACGAGCAAAGCCGTGGAAAAACGGCGAAAGGTCAGCAGCAAAATCAAAAAAATGGCTGCTGCGGTCCATGCGAGCGCGCGGCGGCTGTCGTGCGCGACGCGCGATTGCAGATCCCGGTCGATCTTGTTGAACGAGAAATCGACGAAGGGACCGTACTGCGCGCGCCACTGCCTGAGCACAGAGACGGGAATCGCCTCGGTCGCATCGGGACGGGCAGGGTAGTAGGCGACGGCGGCGACGTAGCCGCCATCCGGCGCACGACGAATGCTGTTGGCCATCAGATCGGCGGGCAGATACGCACCGGAATCTTCGAGCGTGAGCGGCTGCGCGCCCTGGCGCAAGGCGTGAAGACGCGCAAAGTAACCGGCGTACGGCGCAAGGCGAAATCCGTTTTCCGCGAGAGCACCCTTGAGCGCGCGCGCCGTGGCCTCCAGATCAACGCCTTTCAGCAAGGCTGCGCGCCGCCGCTGGGTCGCGATGGAAGGCAGCAACTGCGTCGGCGAAAAGACCGACTGGACCACGCCCTCTTGCCGGTAGTTCTCAAGCGCCGCGGTGAGCTGCTCGGCGCGCCGCAAAACCTCCTGTTCGTTGCCGGCGATCAGCAGCACATCCGGGCTGCCCGCGATGCCAAACTTCGATGCCAGCAGGTTCTGCGCGGCGAGGGCGGGCGAGTTTACGCCGCTCTCCACGACGAAATTTCCGCCCCAGCGGATCGAGGGCAGCAGGCCGAGCGAGAGCAGAAACAAGGCTGCGGCGGCGATCGCGACAGCGCGGGCATGGCGGCCGACAAAATCCACCGTCGCGCGCGCCACGCCGGGCAGAAAACGGAAGGTGATCGCACGGGGCGCGAGCGGCTGGATGTATCGCCCCCACAGTTGCATCAGCGCGGGCACGGTCAGCAGCGTATGCAGGCCGGTCATGAAGATGCCCACGGTGAGAATGAAGCCGAACTCGGCGAGCGCCTTGAAGCCGGAGCAGGCCAGCGCGGCCGTCGAAGTGGCCGCGGTCAGGATGCAGAGCACGATGCTCGTTCCCGTGGTCTCGAAGGTGCGCAGCATGGCCTCGTTGAAGCTGCCGCCCTCCGCCCACTCCTGCGGCGAGCGGTTGAAAAAATGCACCACCTGATCGTCGCCGAGACCCGCCAGAATGGCGATGAACGAGAGGCTGATGAGATTGACTTCGCCGGGATAGTAGCTGGCGATTCCGGTCGTCCACAGAATGCCCAGGCCCGTGGGCAGAAGCGACAGGAGCACGATCTGAACGTTGGGATAGACGGCGAGGCACAAGAGCAGGCTGCCAACGATCGAGACCATCGAGACGCGGCGAATGTTCTTCTCGATGAAGAGATGGTCTTCCTCGGAGTAGGCGTAGGCTCCGGCGGCAACGGCGCGGATGCCGGCCGCGCGCATCTCCGCGCCAGAGGTGGCGCTGGCGATGTGCTGCCGTGTCCATTGCATGACCTGCGTGGCGTCGCGATAGTCGACGGCGGGCTGGCGCGGCTCGGCCAGAATCAGCAGCGCCGTGTGGTCCTTGCTGAAGAAGCGGTTGCCTGAGCCCCAGTTGAAATCGAAGCTGCCGAACTGGCCGAGGCCCACGGCGTGGCCGGCCGTCGCCGAGGCCACGCCCAGCGGGTCGGCCACAAAGTCGCCCGCGCCCAGCGTCGAAAAGGGCGTGACCAGTTCGGTCGCGGCGGCGCGCACGTGGGCGGGAATCTGCCGGGGATCGAGCCGGTCGCGCAGCGCCGCGAGGTTCGCGGCGTCCGCAAAGGCCGGGAAGTTCCAGGAAAAAAGCCGGACCATGCCGAGCAATTCCGCTTCCGAAAGCCCCGATCGCTCCGACCGGAAGAGCCCGCTCGCGGTCATCTCCGCGGTCAATCGATCGGCCGTCTGCTCCATCGGCCCGCTGCAATCCGCGCAGCCTTTGGGCGCCAGCACCAGCACGTAAAGCTGATTGCCGTAGCCCAGTTCGTTGCCGATCCGGCTCACCGCGCGCCACTGCGGATCGTTCGTTCCGAACATTCCCGTCAGATCGGTTCCCGTGCGCAATGTGTGGATGTGCGCGTAGAGAACAAGCGTCATGATCGCCACCGCGGACGCAACCCATCCCGGCCGACGGATCACCAGATGCGCAAGCAGCCGCGTGAAACGGGCCATCATGGCGCACGCTCCAGCGGCGGCCGCTCGGCGACAAAGAGAATATGCGCCAGCGGGAGAAGGTTGCGAAATCGCCGCGTGCGCACGCGCATGCCGGCCGCTTCAAGCGCCTCGCGGTAGGCCGCGGACGCAAGCACCAGCGGGCGCGACGGCGCGTTGCCGATGCGGAAGATCAGCCGGTCGAAGAGCATGGTCATGGCCGAGCGCAGGCCGCGCTCGCGATCGTGCACGCGAAAGACGAATTTTCCGCCCGGCTCCAAAGCAGCGCAGCAGCGGCCGATAAGCGCCAACTGCTCTTCGGCGCTCAGGTACTGCAAGACATCGAGAATCAGGATCAGGCCGGCCGGAGGCAGCGGGTACCGCCGCACGTCGCCCACCTCGACTTTGGCGTCGCAGCCGGCCAGCGCCTTTTGCGCCACGCCGATGCGTTTGGCATCCAGATCGCAGCCGGCCAACGGTCGGCCTTCCTGGCCGAAGGCGGCAAAGCACAGCGCCATTCCGTAGCCGCAGCCGAGATCGACCACCGCGCCCGCGCCCAGTCCTTCGGCGTCGAGGAGCGCAAAAATCCGGTCCAGCCGCATCTTCCAGCGCACAAAGCCGCGGTCGAAGTTCGGCGCGGAGGCAAAGACGCCATTCACAAAGCGGATGCGCGCGCGCAGATTGCGGCGGCAGGGCCGCAGCCACGCGACGGCGATGGCCGCGATCGCTCCGCCCGCCACTCCCGCAGCCGCGCCCAGAGGCACGCTGCCGATCGCCCACAGCAGCAGGTCGCCGCGCGCTGCGGCCATCGTGAAACCCGAAAGGCGCAACGGCAGAAAGGCGCCCGTGCGCAGCACGCTGCCGCACTCGATCGAACCGAGGACAAGAAAGGGCTGCAAAAACGGATTATTGATGAACGTGGCGGCGAAGGTGAGCGGTTTGTTCAGCCCCAGCAGAATCGCCAGACCGATGGCGGCCACCGATTGCAAGCCGTAGATCGGCACCACGCCGATGAAGAGGCCGAGGCCGACGGCCAGACCGGCCGGAAGCGGCTCCAGTCCCTCCGTGCAGAGCGTCGCCGCCAATTTTTTGATGGTCCCGTTGATGGCTTTCATCCTCGTCCGATCCGCCCTGCGCGCCGCCATCCCGCGTTAACCCCAGGCGACCGACAGCTCGCCGCTGGCCACCTTTTCTCCGTTCACGGTGATCGTTCCCTCAATGTATGCCATCGATGCCGCCTGCGTCAGCTTTCTGGTCTCGATGCGCAGACGCTCGCCCGGCGTCACCGGCCGCAGAAACTTGAAGCGGTTGACGGCGGCCAGCAAGGCCCGTTCCGGCGGACCACCCTCGCCCAGCATCACGCCAGCCGTCTGCGCCACAGCCTCGATCATCAGCACGCCGGGCAGAACGGGACGGCCAGGAAAGTGCCCGGCAAAGATGGGGTTCGCCGCATCGGCCGTGAGCGAGGCCACGCAACGCTCGCCAGCCTCCAGTTCTTCCACGCGATCGATCCACAGGAACGGCGGTCGGTGCGGAATGCGCTTCTCGATCTCTTCGCGCTCCATCATTTCTTTTTTTCCTCGAAGATTCCCTCGGGCAGCTTGCGGTTGTCGGACGAAATCTCGATGGCGAAGAGGCTGTTGACGCCGCTTCTTCCATCCACTTCGATCGACCGGGGAAGAAACGTCCGCTTGTCGAGCTGGACGACCAGCAGATTCAGCCGCCTGCGATAGATCGCGGCGCGAGGAACAAAGCGCAGTTCGTACCCGCTCGCGTGTTCCGTGGCTGTAATGGCAAAGTCCCTCCTGAGCCCATCGAGCGAGCTGGCGCGGCTGAATGCGGACTGAGCGCGCCGCACATCGCCGCCGATCCTGAGCGCTTCCGTCGCGCCATCGCCGCCCGTCACGTTCAGGTCGTCCGTGTCGAAGCGCACCGTCAGCGCGTGCGGAGGCAGATACTCCAGCCAGAAGCGGACCGCGCCCTCGGCGCAGAACCTTCCGCGCAGCACAATGGGCCGGGTCATCAGCGGTGAAGTGCGGCTCTCAACCACGCTTCCGCACGCCGTCTGCGTACGCGCCTCGGCCTGCTGCACGCCGTTCCAGATGCGCGTCAGCAATTCGTCCTGCTGGGCGCCGAGCGCCACCGGCAGAGCGATCCACGCCACCACGGCCAACCCCGCCCGCCCTTTGAATCGCGTCATCTTCTCACGCTCCCAGAAAGCGAAAGGCCAGCGAGCAGAAGCAAATCCGCACCGTATCGCGCACGGGCTTCATCTTCGAGCGCGGCTGCCGGCCGTCGTAAATTGTCTGCACGGGCGCATGGGCAATCGTCGCCCCGCTTCGCGCCATCTTGATCAAGGCTTCCATCTCGACCTCGTAACGCCTGCTGCGCAGTTCGATCCGGCGGAGCTGATCCAGCCGATAGACGCGGAAGCCGCTCTGGCTGTCGCCAATCCGGCAGCCCACCAGCGCCGAGGCCCAGCGGCTGCCCACCGTGTTCGAGTAATACCGCGCTGGCGGCATCCTTGCGCGGTCGAACGTGCGCGCGCCAATGACCAGGCCGGCTCCGGTCTCCTGCGCCACGCCGAGCAGTCCGGCAATATCTTCCGGCCGGTGCTGGCCATCGCCATCGAGCGTCACGGCGTGCGTGAACCCGGCGTCGATCGCGTAGCGCATTCCCAGGCGCAACGCCGCGCCCTTGCCGCTGTTCTTTTCGCTGCGCAGACAGAATGCGCCGGCCGCGCCGGCCAACTCGGCCGTGCCGTCCGTCGAGCCGTCGTCGATCACGACCACTGCGTCCACATGCGCGCGCGCGCCGCGCACCACGGCGGCGATGTGGACAGCCTCGTTATAGGCCGGAATCAAGGCGCAGCTCTTCATGATCGCTCGGCTTCTTCGCGCGCGCCCGCCAGCGCGAAGGAAAAGCCGCGCGCGCGCAGGCTGTCGATCACGCCGGGCAGCGCCCGCAGCATGGGCTGAGCCCCCTCCGATCGCCGGTCGTGCAGCAGGATGATGTCGCCGCCCTGCGCCCGGTTCACGATCCGCTTCTCCAGTTCTTCGGCATTGCGAATGCGCGTGTCCAGGCTGCGCAGCCGCCACGAGACGAACTCCAGTCCCGCCCGCTTCAGCGCGGGCCGCAAAAACGGATGGCGCAGTCCCACCGGAGAGCGGAAGTAGCGCGGCCGCTGGCCGCAGGCGCGCCGGATGGCCTCCGTGCCGCGTTCAATCTCCCGGCGCAGCCGCCACGGCGGCAAAAAACAGAACAGCGGACGGTGCGACCAGGTGTGATTGCCGATCAGATGGCCTTCCTCCCAGGCGCGGCGCACAATCTCTGGATGCGCCTCGGCGCGGCGGCCGACGACGAAGAACGTCGCCCGCACACCTTTTTCGCGCAACAGATCCAGCAGCCGCGGCGTATCCGCAGGGTCGGGCCCGTCGTCGAAGGTCAACGCCACCGCGCGCGTGTTGTCCAGGCGCGAACGGTTCTCCACCAGCCAGCCATTCGCCGGGTGGAAGAGCAGAAAAAGCATGGTTCCCGTGCCCAGCCCGTACAGAACGGCAAAAAGAACCAGGCGCGGCCAGGAAAACGGAAAAAGCACCGCCAGCGCACAGTGGGTCGCCGCAAAAAGACCGAGAAATAGATACCCCCGCGCCATCGTTCGCTCGTCCTCGCCCCGGCGCACACGCCAGCGCATGGCTTCCCCCTGCCGCCCGGGCCACGCCGGGCAACAAGACGACTGTATCGCATTCCGGCCGCGGAGGCGAGAGACGCGCGCGGCGCAGCCGTTGGAACCCGGGTTCAGGATCATTCGGCGAACCGTTGAGCCACTTGCACAATTCATCGCCGCGTCGCGGTCTTGAAAGGGCAAGGCCTCGGTCCTGCCCATCAAACCAACAAAATCAGAGCGGTTTTCGCCACGGAGGGAAGGCGGCATCGGAACATTCCCGAATTTTGCAAGTGCCTCCGTTGCTACCGCATTGCCGGCATGAAACGTCCATAAAAGCACCGCAGACAGGCAGGATGGAAGGCACATGCAGCATTCACCGATCCGGACCGTACGAATTTCCGCACCACGCCCCGTTCTGCTTCCAGCCCCTGGCGGCCGGAGGACAGGATCAAGGATTGCGGCCCGCCGGCGCGATCCAGCCGGTCCGGGAACGGCCGCGGTCGTCCCCGCCTCCGCCACGGGCTTCCTGCCAGACGCAAGCCCGCCCTGATACACTTTTTCCTTGGAGTTACCTTGTGCGCTTCGCCTCTGCGGCTGCGCGCGGTTGTCCGCCGCGGCGGCATCCGGGGGTTCGTGCCGGTCCGCTTCCAGCCTGCGGGCGCGGAACAGGATCAAAGTTGGCGATGGGCGCCTTTTTAACCAGTTTTTTGTGACCGCTCCGCAGTTCGACGGTACGGAGCGGGGAGGATTCATGCGGCGGTTCTTGACGCTTGTTTGCTTGTTTGTCCTGGCTCTTCCGGCTGGGGTCTCCATCTCCGGATGCACGCGCAACCCGGCGGGCAATTACTGCAACGGCCTCGGCTACGGTCTGAAGGACACCGACGTCGATTACATCACCTTGCAGCCGCAGATCGGCGGCATCTCGCTGGCCTACGGGCAAATCGCGAGCGTACAGTCGCCCACTGCCTATACCTGCAAGGGCAACTCAACCGCCGCCCCGGGTGGAAAATTCAACTACGGCACCACAAACAATCAGTTGGTGGATATTTCGCCCACGGGAAGACTTTGCGCCGGCACCTGGAACCGCAACACCGGCGGCGGCATCGCCGACTACACCTACTGCTACGCACCCAGTCCGCTGCCAGCTACCGGGGGACTTCCCTACGCCATCGCCTATATCACGGCCACGACCGCCGCGGTAACCTCCAACCCTGTCCCCGTCTACGTCCACGCGCCGATCACCTCCATCAGCCTGGCCACGACGCCGCTCGATACCTCGTCCTCGCAATCCTGCTTCTCGCAGAACCAGCAGGCGAGCCTGGATGCGTTGGCCTACTACGACAACAACGGTACGGAATCCCTGCTCTGTCAGCCGTCCTCGAACGCGCCGGTCACCGGCTTTTCCGTCAATAACAATGTTGTGACCCTGAACGCCGCCAACAACTTTGTGGCCGGCGAGATGGTCACCTTCTCCGGCTTGTCCGCCGCCACCTTTTTGAACGGGAAAACCTGGACCGTCCTCTCGAACGGCCTGAGCAACACGCAGTTCGAGGTGGCCGCCAATGCCGCCAATGCCAGCCAGACGGCCGACAACGGCGCCGCAGCCACCTCCAGCGCGCTGCCCACCTGCGGCAATTCCATCGGCACCCTCAGCTTCGCCAGCAGCAATTCCTCGATCGCCAACATCAACCCGGCCACGCTCACCGATCCGCTCTCCACCATCACCGCGCTGATGCCGGGAACCACGACCATCACCGCGACCATCTCCCAGTCCGCATCCTCGGCTGGCTACTTCTCCACCTGCCCGCCGGCCGCCATCAAGGTCGCGCTGGCCAATGGGTCCACCAGCGGCGTGATCACGCAGGGCGTGACGCAAAACCTGACCACGACCGTCACCGACACCCTGGGCAAGCCCATCACCGGACTGGATCTCACCTACGAGTCCACCAATCCCATCGAGGTGGCTGCCACGGCCGGCGGAGCCATCACCACCGCCTATCCCGGCCTCGCCTCGGTCTATGCGGTCTGCGAACCGCCCGGCTGCAATCCCGCGCCCATCAATGTTTACGGATTGAACGGCACCGGCCTGTCGCTGGCTTCCAATCCCGTCGACATTACCGTCCCCGGCACGACCAGCGATTTTGTCTACTTCGCGGCGCCCGGCCTGTCGCGCTACTTCAGCAGCATGCAGTTGCTTACGGGCAATCCCGGCGGAACCACCCTTCTGCCCTACGTCCCCAACTCCCTGGTCATGGACCAGCAGGGCGCCAACCTCTATTTCGGTTCGCTTCGCGAGTTGATGATTTACTCAACCTCGGCCGACGCCATCACACGGCAAGACGCATCCGTGCCCGGCGTTGTGCTGGCCGCCTCGCCGAACGCCAGCCAGTTGCTCATCAACGACCAGGTGCGCGGCCTGTTCTACATCTACAACACCGCGGGCAGCATCGCCACCACCTACAGCGGCATGGGCTCGTCGGCGGCATGGACGCCCGATTCGCAGACCCTCTACATTGCCGACAGCTCCTCGCTGGGCGGAAACCACACCAACACGCTTTACGTCTATAACGCCAACGTCGGCTGGAGCACCTACACACTGACGAATCCAACCAGCGCTTCCGTCGGGCGTAACCTGGCCATTACCGTTCCGGGCGTGGGCGCCTACCTCACGGGCAATCCGACCGTGGACCATACCTGGTGTCCATCGGGCAATGTCGGCAACAACGGCAGCATCCTCTTCTATCCCCAATCGGCCTCCGACGTGCTGAACCTCCAGACCGATGTGATTGGGGCTACGCTGGACGGCAAGCACATGCTCGGCGCAGCGCTCAGCGGCTCGAACATCACGCTCAACGACATCGCCGTGGATATTTCCGCCGCGCCGCTCTGCCCGGTGGATACCGCGGTTTCGCCGCAAACCATGTCGCCGCTCTCGACCAACCCCTCGATCAATGGAACGGTCACGCTCGGCACGCAGACCGGCGCGAAAACCTTCGCCGCCGCCCAGGTCAATCAGGTTGTCACCGGTACGGCTCCGGCCACGGCAACCGTGACTACGGCCGCCCCCATTGCTTTTGTCACTTACAACGGCGATACGGCGGGCAACCAGCTTCCCTACTATCTGCCGCAATCCTCCGGGCTGGGGCAGGTTGGCTACGTCACCTTTGCCGACGCCAACTCGACCACTGCGCCGCCTACCGCGCCTCTGACCGGCGCGTTTTCGCCCGATCACTCGCTGTTTTTCGTCTCGACTGCGGGCGACAACGATTTTCACTTCATCAGCATTCCCGACAACGTGAGCACAACGGCGCCGCCCACCGACTCGCAGCAGTACAGCCCCAATCTGCCCGCCTGCACTCCGGTCTCGGCGGGAGGCAACGACGCCGACTGCCTCTATCCCACCGCGCCGACCGCAACCACCTACGTCCCCGCCACGGTGATCGTCGTCAAACCCCGCTCGATCACGTAAAGCTGCCGCCTGCGTCCATCGATTCGATCTTCAGGACCGAATCGATGGGCTCGCTCATGGCGGTTGCCGCAACTGCCGCGGTGCGCAATTGCGCCAAAACCCGAATCGAGCGAGCCACTTGAGCTACTTGCAAAAGGCAATCAGAGATCGCCGGATGGGAAAGGGCGCGATTTCCGCTTTTCCGCCAGAGAACAAAGCCGCCGCTTCCGTCGGACGATCAACATGCGCCTGAGACGCTCAGGCGTTCGCCTCAGCGGGAAGGTCGATCGGGACTGGTTCCACATGCGCAAGAGTCGGGTTGAGCGCACTTTCGCCGCTCCGCGGCTCGGCCTGCGCCGTGAAGAACCGCTCCACTTCGGCCAGCACATCGGCGCCGCAGCGCGATTGATAAATGGCCGCGCGCAGCTTTGCTCCTCCAGCAATCCCGTGCGTGAACCAGGTGGCGAACTGTTTCATCTTGCCCACGGGATCGCCCATGCGCGCATCGCGCGGCAGTTCCTTGGTCGCTTCGGCCTCGGCCATCAGCATCTCGAAGTAGGCGCGGATCATGCGGTAGCGATCCTCGCCGGTGGGCAGCGTGTAGCGGCCGGTCGCCGTGTACTCGGCGATCTGCCGGAAGATCCAGGGATTGGCCGGAGCGGCGCGGCCGATCATCACGCCGTCGCAGCCGGTCTCGGCCACCATCGCCACGGCGTCCTCCGGCGTGCGGATGTCGCCGTTGCCGATCACCGGCAATCGCACGGCGTCCTTGACCGCGGCGATCCAGTTCCATTGCGCCTGGCCGCCGTAGCCCTGCTCGCGGGTGCGCGCATGCAGCGCCAGTCCGTCGAGCCCTTCGGCCTCGGCCATCCGCGCCAGTTCCACGCAGACGATCTCCTGCTCGTTCCAGCCCATGCGGAACTTGACGGTGAACGGAATCGCGACCGCCTTGCGCACGGCCCGGAAGATCTCACCGATTTGCGGCAGGTCGCGCAGCAGTCCCGAGCCGCCATTCGAGCAGACCACGCGCTTGGCCGGGCAGCCCAGGTTCAGATCGACCGTGTCAAAGCCCGTCTCCTCGACGACGCGCGCGGCCTCGGCCAGCGTCTCCGGCTTCGAGCCGAACAACTGCGCCCCGATCGGGTGCTCGTCGTCGTAAAAGGTCAGGTAGCGGCGGCGCTTGGCCTCGCGCATCCGCGAAAGCCCGTCGGCCGAGGTGAACTCGGTCATCAGCAGCCCGCAGCCGGACTCGAAGTTGCTGATGGCGGCTGCGACGCTTTCACTGCCCGAATCCCGATCCGTGCAACCGTACGCCTCCGGTCTTGTCTTTGCGGCCGGAGAGGCATGGCTCGCATCCGCATCCGCGTGCGTAAAGAAGCTGGCGTGCCGAATGAACCGCCGGAAGACCGTGTCCGTAACGCCGGCCATCGGAGCCAGCACCGTCGCCGGCCGCACCGCGACCGCGCCCAGGCGCACCTCGGCCGGAACCCGCGTCAAGGCAGGCATCAAGTGCTCCACCGGATTGTCCCAGTGCTTCTTCACCGTGAATCCGCGCCGCGGCATGTGCATCTTCCCATTCGCAGAACAACTTCCCGTTAGATGCGCACTTCAATGTCCGGACGGCTCTTCGCCAAGAGCTTGGTTTCGATCGCCTTCAACTTTGCCGGGTCTACGCGAAAACGTTCGGGATGAAGCGAGAGGCTGGCCCGCGGCAAATCGCCGCCGCTCTCGTCAATCAAGATCACCCCAAGCCGTCCGATCCCATCCTGCGCAAAGATTCCCAGGCGCGCAAGATCGAATTGCAGTGCGTCAAAGTAGGCAACAGGAATCGCCAGGTAGCGAAAGTGCGCCGGCATCGACATGAAATGCCGATGGGCATTCTTGATCGCTTCACGCTGCGCTTTGGTTTGGTCGGCAGAAAGTTCCGTTTCATTTTGCGTAAGCCGCTTGGACGCAAAACTCTTGCTGAACTTGTCGGGCAGTTGAATTTCAACCGCGTGCAAATCGCCCGCGCCAGCACGATCCACGGCCAGCACGTCCGCGGCGATTAAGGCGGGAGGGGGTTGCAGATAGATGTTCGGAACCGACAGTTTGCTGCGAAGCAACTCGGCGACCGCGTTAATTGCGCGTCCCGAACGCTGACGTTCTGTCAACTTTAGGGCTTCCACTTGTGCCGCCATTGCAGTCACCTACCTTTCTGTTTTTGCAGAATCCGCTCGGCCCAGGTTTGAAATCGCTCGGCGGAAATTGAGAGCGCCTCTGCTTTTTCGTCGCTCACCCGCTGGTCTCCATAGGAAATATCCGTCTTGACTCGCACCAGCTTCTCGAAATGGACGATCCCACCAGGATCAATCTTTGCGCGCGTGCAGGCTTGCTTGAGTGCGGAGATGGCTGCCCGATGGTTTTCTCCACGCGGCCGCGTCTTGCTAAGCCCGATCAGAACGGCGTCGCTGTAAGAGATGGCGCTATGTACAGCCAGCAATGCCACGGCCGCCGCGTACGTCCGCAGATCGTCCCGACAAAGCTTCATCGCATCGGCCAGTTGAACGGCGCGGCGATAGTAGACATGCAAACCTGCCTCGATCATGCACCACTATCATCGCACGAGAAAAGGCCCCCGCCGCAGCGGAGGCCTTTGTCGCTCGACGCCTTGCGCGGGGGCAGATTACGCCTTCGCCTCCAGCGACTTGGCGTACTTGCGGCGGAAGCGCTCGACACGGCCGGCCGTATCGACCAGGCGCTGTTTGCCCGTGAAGAACGGGTGGCAGACCGAGCAGATTTCCACGTGGATGTCGCCCTTGTGGGTCGACCGCGTCTCAAAGCTGTTTCCGCAGGCGCACAGCACGCGCACCGCTTCGTAGTTGGGGTGAATCTTTTCCTTCGGCATCGACAGACAGACCTTTCGTTGCGCTCTTCCCGCTGCGCGCTTCGCTCCATCTATTGTAGGGGGATTCGCCGGGTTGCGCAATCGCCGGCAATGGCCGGAACCCGGTCCGCCGCTCTCCAAAGTCACATCGGGCCAAGGGCCACCCGCAGCCACCATGTAGAATACTGTCTATTCGATGACGAATTCCCCCTTTTCGGCCGCTCCTCAGGCCTCCCGCGCCGCGCGGGAAGGCGAACTGCGGGCTGCATCGCCTTCGCCCGCAATCGAGCCCGCATCCCAACCCGCGTCGGGGCCGTTGATTCGCGTCGAAGGGCTGGGCAAGTCCTACCGCACGGCGCGCGGCAAGCTGGTTCTCTTCGACAACCTCGATTTCGAGGTCGCCCCCGGCGAACTGGTGGCGATTGTGGGCCAGTCCGGGACCGGAAAAAGCACACTTTTGCACATCCTCGGCGCGCTTGATGCGCCCTCGGCGGGAAGGGTATACTGCGCGTCTATCGACGTGGCCACCCTCGGCCCGCGCGAGGCGGCGGCCTTTCGCAACCGCGAGATCGGCTACGTCTGGCAGTTTCACTACCTGCTGCCGGAGTTCACGGCGGCGGAGAATGTGGCCATGCCGCTTTTGGCCCGGGGCATGCGCCCGGCCGAAGCCATGCAAAGGGCGGCGCAGTGGCTGAAGGAGGTGGATCTGGAGGATCGCGGAACGCACCGGCCCGGCGAGCTTTCCGGCGGCGAGCAGCAGCGCGTGGCGCTGGCCCGCGCCCTGGTCTGCGAGCCACGTCTGCTGCTGGCCGATGAGCCCACCGGCGACCTCGACGACACAACCGCCGGCCGCGTCTTCGAACTGATTGAGCGGCTGCACGCGACGCATGGGCTCACGTCGATTCTGGTCACGCACAATCTGGAACTGGCCCAGCGTTGCACGCGCACGTTGCGCCTGGCCAACGGGAGATTGACGGCGTTTGCGGGCGCTGCGTAGCTGGCGGCCCCGAAAAACAGGGTTCAGGTAGCCACTTGCAAAATTCGTCGCACAGGCGCGGTTTTGAAAGGGCACGACTTCAGTCGTGCCAAGAACGTCAACAAAATGAGAGGGGCTTTAGCCCCTGACCCAAGGCCCCACCGGCATTCTCGAATTTTGCAAGTGGCTCCAGGGTTCGGTTTTACCTTTTGGCGGTTTGGCTCGATGGCTCCTCTGCAACACTTTTCCCGATTGCATCGTTTTTCCAGTTTTTGAGTCTGTATACCAAAGCCCCAAAGGATTTCATCGAGAAGGGCTGTCGAGGCCGGGATGGGAGCCGGACGGCGCGTCAAAGCCGGACGGCGTCGCGGGGAAAGACGATCCCGAACCATCCACAAGAGCCGCACGAGACGGGGCGGAAATTGTCCGCTTCGGCTGCGGGCGGCGAGGCAACGGGAAGGGCGCGCAACCGGGTTGATGCCCGGAGCGGGAACTGCCGATAAGAACTCTTCGCCGCAGGCGGTTCTCGACTCTGGAGGTCGGCTCGGGCCCGCGGCCCGCAGCGAAGGGAGCGCACTATGTTCGAACGCTATACGGAGAAGGCGCGGCGCGTAATCTTCTTCGCGCGGTACGAGGCCAGCCAGTTCGGCTCGCCTTATATCGAAACCGAGCATCTGCTGCTGGGCTTGCTGCGCGAAGACAAAGTGCTCACCAACCGTTTTCTGCGCTCGCACGCCTCGGTCGAATCGATCCGCAAGCAGATCGAGGCGCACACTACGATTCGCGAGAAGGTCTCGACCAGCGTCGATCTGCCGCTCTCGAACGAGTGCAAGCGGGTGCTGGCCTACGCCGCCGAAGAGGCCGAACGGCTGGGCCACAAGCACATCGGCACCGAGCATCTGCTGCTGGGCCTGCTGCGCGAAGAAAAGTGCTTTGCCTCGGAGATCCTGCAGGAACGCGGGTTGAAGCTGGCGCAGATTCGCGACGAGCTGGCGCGCGTGACGCAGGAGAAAGCGCCGCCGCAGCAGCGGCAGCGCGAGTCGAGCCTGCTGGCCGAGTTCAGCCGCGACCTGACCCAGGCCGCCATGGACGGCCAGCTCGATCCGCTGGTTGGCCGCGAAGGCGAGCTGGAGCGCGCCATCCAGATTCTCTGCCGCCGCACCAAGAACAATCCGGTTTTGATCGGCGAGCCCGGCGTGGGCAAGACGGCCATCGTCGAGGGGCTGGCCCAGCGCATCGCCGACGGCGAGGTGCCGAGTTTCCTGGCCGACAAGCGCGTGCTCGCGCTCGACCTCTCGTTGATCGTCGCCGGCACCAAGTATCGCGGCCAGTTCGAGGAGCGGCTCAAGACCATCATGAAAGAGCTGATGGAGAGCCAGAACTCGATCGTCTTCATCGACGAGCTGCACACGCTGGTCGGCGCCGGTTCAGCCGAGGGCTCGCTCGATGCGGCCAACATCCTCAAGCCCGCCCTTTCGCGCGGCGAGATTCAGTGCATCGGCGCCACCACGCCCGGCGAATACCGCAAGTCCATCGAGAAGGACCGCTCGCTCGAACGGCGCTTCCAGGCCGTCAAGGTTCCACCGCCCAACGAGGCCGAGGCGGTCAAGATCATCATGGGCATCAAAGATCGCTACGAGAAATTCCACGCGGTCAGCTACACCGATGATTCGGTCGAGTTCGCCGTGGCGCACTCGAATCGCTACATTCCCGACCGTTTTCTGCCCGACAAGGCCATCGACCTGATCGACGAGGCCGGGGCGCGCGTCAAACTGCGCCAGACCTCGCTGCCCGAAGAGATCACCGAGGTGCAGAAGCGCATCAAGTTCATCGTCCACCGCATGGACTCGGCGATCGCCAATCACGAGTTCGAAAAGGCGCGTTTCTACTCGGACGAGGAGCGCAAGGAGCGCGAGAATCTGCGCGCCCTGCGCGATAAATACCACCTGGACGACTCGGCCGCCGGCATCGTCTCGCGCGAGGACATTGAGGACGTGGTCAGCCGCTGGACGGGCGTTCCCGTCACCAGCATCAAGGAGGAAGAGACGCAGAAGCTGCTGCGCGTCGAGGAAGAGCTGCACAAGCGCGTCATCTCGCAGGACAAAGCGATCTCGGCGCTGGCGCGCGCCATTCGCCGCAGCCGCGCCGGGTTGAAGAGCCCGCACCGTCCCATCGGTTCGTTTCTCTTTCTCGGCCCCACCGGCGTGGGCAAAACCGAAATGGCCCGCACCCTGGCGCAGTTTCTCTTCGGCAGCGATAAGGCCCTGATCCGCTTCGACATGAGCGAGTTCATGGAGAAGCACGCGGTTTCGAAGCTGATCGGTTCGCCTCCGGGCTACGTGGGCTACGAGGAGGGCGGCCAGTTGACCGAGCGCGTCAAGCGTTCGCCCTACTCGGTCGTGCTGCTCGACGAGATCGAAAAGGCGCACCCGGATGTCTTCAACATCCTGCTCCAGGTCTTTGAGGACGGCCAGTTGACCGACGGCCTCGGCAACACCGTCGATTTCAAGAACACCATCCTCATCATGACCTCGAATATCGGCGCGCGGCACCTGCAGAAGAAGCAGGGCCTCGGCTTCCAGAGCGAGCGTGAAGACCTGGTCAGCGAGAAGGTCGAGGAACTGGTGCGCAACGAGGTGAAGAAGACCTTCAACCCCGAGTTTCTGAACCGGCTCGACGAGGTGATTCTCTTCCAGTCGCTCTCCGACGCCGACCTGATCCAGATCGTCGAGCTGATGGTGCAGCAGTTGAACGCGAACCTGGCGCAAAAGTCGATCACCATCTCCGTCACGGAGGAGGCCAAGAAGTGGATCCTCGAAAAAACCGTCTCCGATCGCAGCTACGGGGCGCGCCCCTTGCGCCGCGCCTTGCAGCGGCATGTCGAAGATCCGCTCTCGGAAGCGCTGATCGCCGGGCAAATCACCGAGCGGCCAGCCTTTCTGGAGGTGTATCTCAACCAGAACCAGCTCTTCTATCGCCCGGTCTCGCGCTCGGACGAGCCCGGCGAGGAAAAGGCGGCCGGCGTCCTGCTTTCGAGCAACTAACCGCGCCCACGGCGCGCAAAAATGCCCCCGGTTTTCCGGGGGCATTTTTGTGCGCGCTTGCGCCTGAAGCGCCTTTTGTTTTCAGTTGATCGTGATGGTCAGCGCATTCGACGCCGGCGCGCCGGGACTGGCGGCAACCACCACCGATGTCGAAGGCGCGATCGCCGCTTCTCTGCCGCAACGTGGGCGGAAGGGCTTTGCCGGGAGAATCCGTCTTCGCCCAGCAATGACCCAGGGCAAGAAACTCCACCGCGCGCTTGGCGTTGAGGCTGGATCGAGACGAGGACAAGGATCGCCTGGCGAGAGCGCCGGTTTCCACTCTTCCTTCCCTGTCTCTTCCCTCTGCCTTCACTCTGCCTTCACAACGAAGGGAACCGTCAACTGCGAGCGGTTGCCACTGATGGTGGTTGCGGTGAGGGTCAGTTTGTAACGGCCGGGTGGCGCAACCATGCGCCCTTTCTCCGAAAAAAGATCCGTGGAGAGGGTCACGCTGTCGTCCTGCGAGAGCGTGTCTGAAAGATCGACCACCGAGGCAGCCAGCGAACAGGCCGCCGTGGCCGGCTCGACCGAGCAGGCCAGATGCACGCGGCCGGAGTAGACCGGCGCATGAAGGGTGATGATGCTGGCCGCCGAAGAACCGGCGCGCACCTCGACGGGCTGCCACTGGATGGCGGGCGCGTCCACGGCGGGAATTTGATAGGCGCGAACGTAATCGACGACAAGATCGGCGGGATTGGGCGTTGCGGCGTCCGGGCTGCCGGGCCAGTCGCCGCCCACGGCCAGATTCATCACCAGGAAGAAGGGATGGTCGAAGACCCATTTTCCATCCTCCGGCAGATCGCTGGCGTCGCGCACGAAGAAGACGTTGGCCGGATCGTCCACATAGAACTGGATCATCCCCGGCGACCAGATGACGCCGTAAGTATGAAAGGCGCCGTCGTCGACGCGGCCGCCGTCCGGCAGCTTGAAGTCGTACCAAAGGCCGTTGCCGCCGAAGAAGTGCGGTCCGTGCAGCGTGGCGCGGATCATCGACGGCCCCAGGCCGTTGGTGCGCTGGGTCAGCGAGACGTTCTCCGCGACGGTGACCGAGCCGGAGGCTGGCCAGCCTGCCGTCAGAACGTTCGCGCCGAGCATCCAGAAGGCCGGCCACAGGCCGGTTCCCACAGGCATTTTGATGCGCGCCTCGATGCGCCCGTACTGAAAATCCTTGAGTCCGCGGGTGGTGATCCGCGCCGAGGTCCATGTGCCGTCGGGAGCACGCTGCGCGCGCAGCACCAGGTGGCCATTGCCATCGAGAAAGGCATTGGGCCGGTGTGCATCGCAGCCAGGAGGGTTGGCCCCGCGCGGCGCACAGTAGGTCTCCACCTCGCGATTGCCCCAGCCCTGGTTGCCCAGCTCATCGTGGCTGCCAGTGTCGAAGGTCCACTTCGCGGGGTCGGGCGGTTGCCCGGCCGGACCGCTGAATTCGTCGGACCAGACCGGATCGCCCCAGGAAAAGCCCTGCGTGGCCGGCGTCTGCGGATGCACGGCGTGCGCGCCCCAGAAGTAACCCGCGACAAAGACGCCCGCGGCGGCCACTAGACCCAGCGCGAACTTCAGAAGCGGTGCGCGCAGAACGCCGCGCAGATTGCGCGCTGCGTTTGCCGGCTCCCGCGCGGAGTCCTTGCCGGGATGCGCCTCGGCCGCGGGAGCTTCGTTCTCGGCCGCGTCGAGTTGCGCCTCGTCTTCGCGTTGCGCGAGATGATCGCGCCCGACAAACTCGGGAACATAGTGTCCGAGAGGAAGCACGATCTGCAGAGGATGGTCCCGCCAATCGGTCTTGTAGAGTTCGCGCAGCTTTTTGCGCAGGGAACGAGCCGTGACGCGGACGATGGGATCGACGTGCGAATCAAAGCTCGTTTCGCGCCGGCCCAGAGCCTCGACGGCGATGGAGTACTCGCGAATCTCGCCGGCCTGCCCCTCGAAGTACTTTTCGCAGATGTACGAGAGGAACCGAACCAGATTCGCCGAGCGGCTGAATTCGGGATGTCCCAGCACGCGCCGGAGCTCTTCGCGTTCCTCGCGAAAATGCTCTCCCGATGCCTGGGACAGGTGCGGCTCAAGAGGTGCTGCAACCTCGAACCTCTCGATTTCTTCCCGCGATGCGTCCGGTTGCATGGTTGTCTACCGCGCCATTTCCGCAACAAGCACCGACCGCCGGTCCGATTTCGCCGACGATCGATTGGATCGCCCTCGTCGTGCACCCCGGCCTTCGGTCCATGGATTTTCCAAGCAGGAATCATAGCATTTCAAGAGGCTCGGCGGAAGAGATGCTGCGCCCCGGCTCAGGGCCAGCGCAGGAATTGAAGGAGAGGACAATCTGCTGGACGAATGATCCGGCGCAAAACGATGAGTCCGCGCTTTCCTGCCCGAACCGCAAAGAACACGGTTTGGATCCGGCGCCCATCGTCGCACGCTTTTGGGCCGGATCAGTAAGGCAGCCGGTGCCTGAGCCGCTCATGATTGGGCCATGCAAATCGTCCCAAGACTACCGATTGGGGTTCCCTGCGCCAAGCAGCCCCCCATCTTGAGTGAATCGGTGGCGCCACTTGCAAAATTCAATTGATGCTCGCAGGATGGAATAGGACAGGGACTTGAGAGGCCGCGTAATGATCCGGCAGACCGGGTTTTGCGACAGCGGCACGGCTTGAGACGGGCCAGAAAGCCAGGCAAATCCTTGGGATTTTAGCCCCTGTTTCCACAGGTTTTGCCGGTTTTGCGCGTCTTGCGTGGTTTTCCCGCAGCCTCTCTGGCCGCGCCCTGACGCTTCGCGCCTTACGGCACAAGTTTGTCGAGGCGCTGACCGGGCACGCTTCTTGCTTGGCCGATTGCAGGCGGGTTTGGCTCTGGAAGGGAGTTCGACGAGGATGGGTTTTCTGTGGTTCTGGCTGGTTGCAGTCATGATCGTCGGCTACGTGGTGCTCGACGGCTTCGATCTGGGCGTGGGCGCGCTGCATCTGTTTCTGGCGCGCAACGAGGCCGAGCGCCGGACCACGCTTGGCTCGATCGGCCCGGTCTGGGACGGCAACGAGGTCTGGCTGCTGGCCGGCGGCGGCACGCTCTACTTCGCCTTTCCTCTGCTCTACGCCTCGGCCTTCAGCGGCTTCTATCTGCCGCTGATGATCGTGCTCTGGCTGCTGGTGCTGCGCGGCGTGAGCGTGGAGCTGCGCAATCACGTCGATCTGGGCGTCTGGCGGTCGCTGCTGGACGGGGTCTTCGGCTTCGCCAGCGCGCTGCTCGCGATCTTCTACGGCGCGGCCCTGGCGAATGTGCTGCGCGGCGTGCCCTTGAATGCCGAGGGCTACTTCTTCTTGCCGCTCTGGACCAACTGGCGGCCCGGCGTCTGGCCCGGCATTCTCGACTGGTACACGGGGATTGGCGGCCTGGTGGCGTTGACGGCGCTCACGCTGCACGGCGCGCTGTGGCTCACCCTCAAGGCTTCAGGCGCGCTCGAAGCGCGGGCGCGGCGCGTGGTTGCGCCGCTGCTTCTGGCCGTTGCGGCCCTCACCGTAATCAGCCTCTTCGCCACCATCGCCGTGCGGCCGGCGAGCCTCGACAACTACTTCAACGCCCCGCTCACCTTTGTCGTTCCGGTGGGCGTAGTCGCCGCGCTCGCCGCCATCGGGCTGTGGAATCGCAAGGGCCAGGCGCTGAAGGCCTTCCTGGCCTCGTGCGCCTATCTCTTCTTCATGCTGGCCGGGGCCTGCTGGAGCGTCTACCCGGTGCTGCTGCCGGCCACGTCCGGCGCGGCTAACGACATTACCATCGCCCGGGCCATCTCCGGCCCGCACACGCTGCAGGTGGGCCTGGCCTGGTGGAGTTTCGGCATGACGCTGGCCATCGCCTACATCGTCTTCGTCTACTCGCGGTTCAGGGGCAAGGCGGACGCGGCGGCTGAAAGCCACTGAGGCCTGCTGCGAAGCAACGATGGCCGCGGGATACGTCCATCTTGACGCATCCCGCGGCCATCCCCTCTGTCTTTCTACCGTGTCGTCTGCGGCGTCTGCTGCTCAAACGCTGCGGCCGTCTGTTCCAGTTCCGGATCCCAGTGCTTCGGCTGGTAGATGCAGCAGGGCTCCTGCGCCAGCGGATCGCCGGTGACGGCGTAGGCGCGGGCGCGCGAGCCGCCGCAGATCTCCTTGAACTCGCAGGCTCCGCACTTGCCCTCCAGACGGCCGGTATCGCGCAGAGCCTTGAAGATCGGCGCGTTGCGGTAAATCTCGGCCAGCGGCGTCTGGCGGACGTTGCCGGCGTGAATGGGCAGAAAACCGCTTGGATAGACGTTGCCGACGTGCGAGACGAAGACGAACCCCTTGCCGTCGTTGACGCGGCGTGTGGCCCAGGCGTGGTTGCGGCTGGCGGCGTCGGCCGTGGGCGCGCCCGGCTCGTAATCGGCGCCCTGCGGATGCCCGCCGGGATGGCCGTGCCCGTGGCCCATCTTCCGCTCCTCCAGATTGTGCTGCAGCAGGTAGCGGCGATAGTGCATCGCCTCGGTGGTCTTGATCTGGAAGTTGGCGCGCCGGGAAAGCTCGTAGATTTTGGCGAAGACCTGCTCGAACTCCTCGCCGCTCAGAAGGTCGCCGAGCTGGCCGCGGCCCACCGGAACCAGAAAAAAGACATTCCACATCACGATGGCGAGCTTTTCGAAGAGGTCGCAGAGGTTGTCGAGGTCGTGCGCATTGTGGCGGCTGAGCGTCGAGTGGACCTGAATGGGGATACCCGCCTCGTTGGCCCATTCGATGGCCTGGATGGTCCGCGCCCAGGCGCCCGGCAGACCGCGAAAGGCGTCGTGAATCTCCGGCGTCGAACCGTCAAGCGAGATGCCGAGCCGCACCACGCCGGCTTCCTTCATTTTGAAGATCTGCTCGCGCGTCAGCAGCGGCGTCGCGCTGGGCGTCACGGCGACATGAACGCCCTTGCCCGAGGCGTAGCGAATCAACTCGAAAAGATCCTTGCGTTTGAGCGGGTCGCCCCCGGTGAAGACGAAGATGGGGATGCGCATCTCCGCAATCTGGTCGATCAGCGCCTTGCCCTCCTCGTGCGTCAGCTCGTCGGGGTGAGGAATGGGCTGCGCCGCGGCCCGGCAGTGTTTGCAGGCCAGGTCGCAGGATTGCGTCACCTCCCAAATGACCAGGAAGGGGGTTTCGTCGAAATCGATCCCGCCACGGGCGGGAATGTTGTGCATCGGCTGCAATGTCATGGCGACCTCTTGGGGATATGGGCTTCGTCCGGAAGGCGCATCGCACCCGCGTTCGGTCCCGGCTCGCTCCATTTCTTTCCTAGGAGAGCAGGCCAGGGGCCAATGGGCTGTGATTTAGGTCACTTCGCGTATCCAATTCCTTCTTTGGCCGCTCTGGACAAATCCGGGAATTGAGAACACAATCATCTCACCGGAAGTTCGATGCACCGTCTAAAGCAACTATAGTAGCTAGCGAAGCAAGGAACCATCGCAGTGGTTGCCGCAGCCGGAAACAGACCGGATGAGGCGCGTAGCGCGGTATGGAGTGATCAACCATTCTGCCCCTCGGGCGATCCGCAAGCGTTTGAACGCACCGGAAGGAGGTTCTCATGGCCGCCATCCTGAAGCCGGGTTGGAGCAAACCCTCCACCATCCTTTTTGCCGCCGAGGTTCCGGCGAACGAAAAGGCCTTTGCCTTCGCCCTGGCGCAGGCCAGGGAGTTTGATTCCGAACTGGTTATTTTTCATGCCTATGACACGCTGATTGTCGCCGTTTCGGAAACCTCCGGCGTGCGCTACTACGACGACTACGAGGCGGCAGCGCATGACGAAAGGCGTCATCTGGAGCCGCTGGCCGCGCGGGCGCGCGAGGCCGGTCTGCGCTGCGAGGTTGTCGTGCGGCCGGGGCTGCCGGCCGACGAGATTCTGGCCTTTGCTCACGAGCGCCAGGTGGACCGTATCGTGATGGGCACGCACTCGCCGGGCGCGATCGGCAAACTGCTGGTGGGCTCGGTGGCCGAGGCCGTGCTGCGCACGGCCAACGCGCCGGTGTATGTCGTCGGGCCGGACGTGGTCGACGGCAGCTACCGCAACTTCGCCACGCGGACCATTCTGTGCGCCATCAGCAGGCACGAAGCCAGCGCGGTGGTTGCGGCCTTTGCCGCCGAGCTTGCTCGCCAGCACGGGGCGCGGCTGATTTTGCAGCATGTCATCCGCCCGCAGGAGCGCGCCGAGGTGCTGGCTGGCCGCTCGCTTGACGAGGTGGAGGCCGAGATTCTTGCCCTGGTTCCCGCGCCGCTCCAGAGCCAGGTTCCCATCCAGACCATTGTGGTGCCCGGCGATCCCACGGAAGAGCTGCTCTATCAAAGCCAGGCGCAACTGGTCGATCTGATCGTGCTGGGCGCGCAGGGAGCCTCGGCCTTTGCCGCCATCACCCGCCACGGGGTGGTCTATAAAACGCTGGCGCACACCCACTGCCCGGTGATTACGCTCTCGCCGGTGGTGTTGGCCGCCAGCGGTTCGCGCTCGGAAAATCTGCGCCCGGCAGAAGCCTACCTGGCCGGGGTTTTTTAGGCCGCGCGCGGCGGCCTGCACTTTGACCGGCTCCCGCGCGCGCAGTTTGACGCTTCTCGATCCACATCGTGGCCCGCTCGATTGGAGTCCGGCCAAGGCCTTGCGCTATACTTTGCGCAACGGGCAGCCTGCTACCGGCGAGACCCGCTGGGCGAGGTGCGTCTTCCCGAGGAAACCCCTCATCGCCGCGGACCGGATTCCGCCATCGGAGACATCGCGTTGGCGCGCGGTGGCGCGCGTGCTCCGAAGTCCCATCGATAGTTTGAGTTGTGCGTTTCTTCCCGCCTCCTGCGCGCTCTGCGGCTTTCCTCTGCCGCAGCTTTCTTTCGTGCCCATTTGTGATCTTTGCTGGAGGGAATTTCCCCGCCAGCCCGAAGCGGTTTGTCCGCGTTGCGGCGGTGCGCTCGGTTCGTTCTCCGCCGCCGCCGGGCTTTGCCGCGCCTGTCGGTTTGTGCCGCCGCCGTTTGTGCGCGCCGTCTCCTACGGCGTCTACCAGGACAGGATGCGCGAGGCCATTCACGCCTTCAAATACGACCGCCTGTATGGCGCCTCGCGCGGCCTGGGCCGGATGCTGGCCGAGGCTATGGCGCAACTGGCCGCCGAAGCGCCCGCGGAGATGCTCGTCGTGCCCGTTCCGCTGCACCGTTCCAAGCACAGGCTGCGGGGATTCAACCAGGCGCGGGCGCTGGCCGCCGAGGCGATCCGATTTTTGCGCAAAACCCATCCTGACTGGCGGCTGAGATTGGCTTCACGCACGCTTCTGCGTCAGCGCGCCACCGAGAGCCAGGCCGGCCTGACGCCGCGCCAGCGCCGGCAGAATGTGCGCGGGGCCTTTGCCGTCTCCGACCCGGCGCAGGTGAAAGCGCGGCATATTCTGCTGGTGGACGACATTCTGACCACCGGCGCCACGGCGCGCGCCTCAGCGCTGGCGCTGATCGCCGCTGGAGCCGCCTCCGTCTGGGTGGCGACGCTGGCGCGGGCGCAGCGCGCCGAGGGGGATGGATTGTTCAGTGGAGTCGGCGGAGTTGGCGGAGTTCGTGAAGAGAGGGAAGAGAGTGAAGTTCAGAAAGCCGGGACGCTTGATCGAGGGGATTGGCCGGTGATCTGTCTCCCGTAGCGGTTTTTGTCTGCGGGAAGCCAGCCACGCGATTTCTTCCAGCCGAGGGGGAAGGGATGTCGTTGGGAAAGGCGATGATTCACGCACGCAAGCAGAAGGCGATCGCCAAGGCCGTGGCGATCGCGGGCAGCCACGAAATCGTGCAGCAAACGCACGCGCATATTCTGCAAATGCCGGTGCTGGTGCTCAACGCATCGTACGAGCCGATCAACATCTGCGGCGCGCGCCGCGCCCTGGTGCTCGTGCTCAAGGGCATTGCCCGCACCGAGGAGGAGCACGGAACGACGCTGCACGCGCAGCGCGCCACGGTCTCCATGCCCTCGGTGATCCGTCTGCTGGAATACCGACGCATTCCCTACCAGACGCGCGCCCTCTCGCGCAAAAACATTCTGTTGCGCGACCGCAACGCCTGCCAGTACTGCGGCGAAGTCCTGCCGCCGGGCGATCTCACGCTCGATCACGTGGTGCCGCGCTCGCGCGGGGGCAGCTCGACCTGGGAGAATCTTGTCGCCTGCTGCCACGACTGCAACCACAAGAAGGGCAACCGCCTGCTGAGCGAGATCGACGACATGATCCTGTTGCGCGAGCCGCGTCCATTTTCGCTGCACACCAGCCGCCAGATCATGCGCATGCTCGGCCGCGGCGATGACCGCTGGCGCAAATATCTTTTTTACTGATCCGGATGCGTTGCTATTCCGGGCGAACGCGACGGGCCAGCGCCCACTTCAATGCGTCAACGCCTTCGCCGGTGACGGCCGAGATGGCGTGAAACTCCAGCTTGCGGCGCTTGGCGTAGGCGGTCAATTTCTTGAGTTTGTCGGGGTTGGCCGCATCGATCTTCGTGGCTACGACGATGGTCGGCTTTTTGGCCAGCGGGTGCTCGCTGCTGCCGCTGAAGTTGGCCAGTTCGTTGGCGATGGTGCGAAAGTCCTCAACGGGGTCGGGACGGCCCGAACCGTCGGAGACATCGACCAGATGGGCCAGAACGCGGGTGCGCTCGATGTGGCGCAGGAACTGGACGCCGAGGCCCGCGCCCAGGTGCGCGCCTTCGATCAGCCCCGGAACGTCGGCGACGACAAAGGATTGCTGCTCGGGCTCCTCGCCGACGGTGACGACGCCGAGGTTCGGTTCAAGCGTGGTGAATGGATAGTCGGCAATCTTCGGCCGCGCGGCCGAAAGGCGCGAGATCAGCGTGGATTTGCCGGCGTTTGGGTAGCCAACGAGGCCCACATCGGCCAGCAGCTTCAGCTCCAGGCGAAAGAGGCGCTCTTCGCCGGCGCGGCCCAGCTCGTGCTCGCGCGGAGCCTGGTGGGTGCTCGTGGCAAAGTGCTGATTGCCGCGTCCGCCGCGCCCACCGCGCGCAATGACAATGCGCTCGTCCGGCTCGCGGAAATCGTGGACCAGCTCGCCCGTCTCGGCGTCGTAAAGCGCCGTGCCGACCGGAACCTGGAGCACGATCGAGTCGCCATCCTGGCCGGTGCAGTTCGAGCCCATGCCGTGCTCGCCGCGCTGCGCCTTGTGCTCGGGGTTATAGCGAAAATGGATGAGCGTGTTGTGACGCTGGCTGGATTCCATGAGGACGTCGCCGCCGCGCCCGCCGTCGCCGCCCGAAGGGCCGCCGCGCGGCACGAATTTCTCGCGGCGAAAGGCCATGCAGCCGTTGCCGCCGTCGCCAGCCTTGACGCGAATTTTGGCTTCGTCGATGAACATAAAGGATAGTTGTCAGTTGTCAGCAAATTCGTTGTCAGCGGACGGGTTGCTGCCGTTTTTACGCCGATCCATTCCGCTTCGTTTCCTGCCGATGACGGCCTAACTCCGCTTTCTTTCTTAGTTTACCGGACCCGCGCGGTTGCACGGGACGTGGAATGCGCCTGATCCCGGCAGAAACTGCGGCGCGCCGCCCGGCTGTGGCATTCTGAAAACAGGTTTGGAGGGTTCCCGATGAAGGCCGTCAAGCAACTCGTTCTGGCTGCAATTCTGGCGCTGACCGCAGCCACCGCCGGCGCCGCCGGCCGCACCATCTATCCCGCTCCCGCGCAGGCGCGGGCCGATCTGGCCGCCGCGCTCAAAACGGCGGCCGCGACGCATCGCCGCGTGCTTCTCGACTTTGGCGGCAACTGGTGCGGCGACTGCCAGGTGCTCGACATCTATTTTCACGACGCGACGAACCAGCCGCTTCTCGATGCGAATTTCGTGCTGGTGGACATCAACATCGGCGAGATGGACGCCAATCTGGACCTGGCCGCGCAGTACGGCATTCCCATTCACAAGGGCGTTCCGGCGCTGGCTGTGCTGAGCGAGCGCGGCAAGCTGCTCTACAGCCAGAAAAACGGCGAGTTCGAGGCCATGCGCCGGATGCAGTCCTCCTCGGTCACGCAATTCTTGCAGCAGTGGCGGCCCAGGCGGCCGGGCTGCTCCGTCGTGGACGTGAACTGCCGGTAGCTCAATTTCCAGCCGATCCTGGGCACCGCTGGCTCGTCGCCGGCTCGGGCAGGCCCGCCAGTTCGCGCGCCGCCCGGCGGCCGAGGCGAATGCAGTCGGGCACGCCGATGCCGTCGTAGGCGTTGCCCACGAGGCGCAGCCCCGCCAGCGCGGCCAGACGCGCATGAACCCGCTCCATCCGCTGCTTGTGGCCGACGGCATACTGCGCCATGGCGCGCGGCCAGCGCGTCACCTGCGCAAACTCCGGTTCCGCTTCAGCGGGAATCGCGCGCTCACCGAGAATCTCGCGCATCTCGCGCCGCACGGTAGCGAGGATCGTCTCGTCGCTCGTGGCCAGCAGATCGTCGCGCTTCATGCCGCCCAGAAAGGCGCGAAAGACGGCCTTGCCGGGCGGCGTGCGGCCCAGAAATTTGCGGTGCGCGAAGGTGCAGGCCAGCATGGAGCGGCCCTCGACGGCCGGAACCAGAAAGCCGAAGCCCTCCGGCAGCGAACCGATCCGCGCCTCGTCGTAGACCAGATTAACGGTGATCGACGAGGAATAAGGAATGCCGGCGAGTTCGTCCGCCAGCGCGGCATCGACCCGGGTGAGCAGTTGGGCCGCGGCCCAGGCCGGCGTGGCCAGAATCAGCGCGTCAAACTCCTCGGCCGCGCCGGCGCCCCCATCACCTGTGATTTCTACACGCCAGCCTTGCGGAGTCCTGGCGAGGGCGGCAATGGGCGCGGACGTGCGCCGGCTCGCCGGATCAAGCCGCGCAACGAGCGCGTCGACCAACTGCTGCATTCCGCCGCGCAGCGCGGTAAAGATCGCCCTTCCGCCTGCGCCTTGCGGAGCGTTTTTCGCCATGGCGCGCATTTTGCGGTGCGCGGCCAACATGCCGCGGGTCAGCGAGCCGTACTGCGCTTCCATCTCAACCATGCGCGTCAGCACGGTTTGCGCACTCAGCTCGGTGGCGTCGCCGCCGTAGATGCCGCTCAGCAGCGGATCGGCGAGGCGATCGACGGCCTCGCGGCCGAAGTGCCGCTCGACGAGCGCGGCCACGGATTCGTCGCCGCCCGCCGGACGCGGCGGATGCAGCAGCTCCATCGCCATGCGCAGCTTGGTGCGCAGGCTGAAGAGCGGCGTCAACGCCGTCGGCACGAGCCGCGTGGGCACCAGAAACATCAGCCCATCGGGCAGCGGGACAAGGCGATTGCGCGTAACGATGTACGTTTTGCGCGCGGCGTCGTTCGAGGGGATCAGCGCATCGCCGAGGCCGAGTGCGCGGCAGAGCTCGGCAGCGGCCGGTTTTTCGGTGAGGAACGAGTCGGGACCGCGTTCGAGCACCGCGCCGCCGACGGTCTGCGAGGCCAGCGATCCGCCCAGCCGAGCGCGCTCCTCGAAAAGCGTCCATGTGACGGCGGCTCCAGCCAAACGCGCCGTTTCCAGTTCATAGGCAGCGGCCAAACCCGCGATGCCGCCGCCAACGATTGCAATCCGCATTCCCGACCCCCACTCCATCTTGCCAGAAAGGCGTGATGCGGCGCTCGCAAGCAGGGAAATCCGGCAGAATGGGCACGGCGCTCCGGGGATTGCGGCGAGGTTCGAGACTACGCGGCAAGGTCTTCCGGCAGCTCGATCCGATGGAACGGCTCGACCATGGATTCCAGACCGCGATGCACCCCTCGGCCTTATCGGCGCAAAGCGGAGGATGCTGAAGCTGGCGACGATGAGAGCCCCGGGCGAAAGTCCATTTCGGAGCGCGCGGCGCAGCGGTCAAGACCGCTGCGCAAAATCGCAAGAAGACAGGGCAAACGCATTGCAGCTTGCGGGATGATTTTGTTTGGAAAGGGCGCGGCTTCAGCCGTGCCCTTTCCAAGCTGTTCCGGACGGCAATGCGAAATCCAAATGCGTTTGCCCTGCGCAGGAAGGCGCTGGAACAGACGACGAACTCATTGAACATTTAGAATAAAAGTTGCTGCGATTTTCACATCGCTCGCGCCAGGCGGGCGGGAAAGCTTGTTATTTCTCTATGCATCGTTGGTCGAAGCTCTTCATTCCCACCCTGCGCGAGGCCCCGGCGGACGCCGAGGTGGCCAGCCACAAATTTTTGCTGCGCTCGGGCTACGTGCGCCAGCTCGGCGCCGGCATCTACAACTACCTCTTCCTCGGCCAGCGCTCCATCAACAAAATCATCGCCATCGTGCGTGAAGAGATGGACCAGATCGCGCAGGAGTTTTATCTGCCGGGAATTCTGCCCAAGGAACCGTGGGAGGAAAGCGGCCGCTGGACGGCGATGGGCGAGAACATGTTCCGCCTCAAGGACCGCAAGGGCGCCGACCTCTGCCTGGGCATGACCCACGAAGAGATCATGACGGCGATTGCGCGCAACGAGCTGCGCAGCTACAAGCAGTTGCCGCAGATCTGGTATCAAATCCAGACCAAATTTCGCGACGAGCCGCGGCCCAAGTCGGGCCTGCTGCGCGTGCGCCAGTTCACGATGAAGGACTCCTACTCCTTCGACATCGACAAGGCCGGCCTGGACAAGAGTTTTGCCCTGCACGACGCCGTCTACCGGCGCATCTTTACGCGCTGCGGCCTGAAGTTCGTCGCCGTCGAGGCCGATTCCGGTTCGATGGGCGGCTCGCAGTCGCAGGAGTTCATGGTCTACACCAACGCCGGCGAGGATCTGATCGCAAGCTGCCCCGTCTGCGGCTACGCGGCCAACGTCGAGAAGGCGACCTCGCGGCTCGATGCGGTCACCGAGCTGGAAGCGACCGGCGACGGCAAACCGGAAGAAATTCATACGCCGGGGATGGGCGCGATTGCCGACATTGCTGCGTTTCTCAAAATGAGTCCGGCCAACGACATCAAGTGCGTGGCGTACATGGCAACGTGGCGCGGCAAAGCGGGTTCTGTTGATCTCATTCACACCAAACCTGTCATTGCATTCTTGCGAGGAGATCACTCGGTAAATGAAACGAAGCTCTTAGCATCTTTATCCGGCGCAAATGATCTGCGCCCGATGAGCGAGGGGGAAATTGTTGAAGTTTTCAAGGCTCCTCCGGGTTTTCTTGGCCCAGTAGGACTGCAAAATGTCGAAGATCGAACTACGTTTTCATCATTTTCACAAAAAATCGGACAAATCAAAGAACCTGATTTGAAGCCATTTGTGATAATCGACAAGGCCCTCGAAGGCCGCAAGAACATGGTCTGCGGCGCGAACAAGCTCGACTACCATCTGCGCAACGTGACGTCAGGCCGTGATTTCACGTGGACGCTCGCGGCCGACATCCGCAGCGTGAACGAGGGCGAAGGTTGCCCGCAAAATGACGAGAAGGGGAACGGCTGCGCAGGCAGGCTCGTCGTCGGCAAGGCGGTCGAGATCGGCCACATTTTCAAGCTCGGCTACAAGTACTCCGAGGCGATGGGCGCGCGCGTGCTCGACGAGAACGGCAAGGAAGTGACGCCGATCATGGGCAGCTACGGCATCGGCATCGAGCGCATTTTGACGGCCTCGATCGAGCAGTCGAACGACGCCAACGGCTTCTGGCTGCCGGCGGCGATTGCGCCCTTCGCGGTGGTGGTGACGATCACGAACGCGGCCGACGCCACGCTGCGCGCGACGGGCGAACAACTGGCGTCCGAGCTGGAGGCGATGGGTCTCGACGTGCTGCTCGATGACCGCGATGAGCGGGCCGGCGTCAAATTCAAGGATGCGGATCTGGTGGGCATTCCCTACCGCGTCAACGTGGGCAAGAAGGCCGCCGCGGGTCAGGTCGAACTGGTGACGCGCGCCACCGGCGCAAGCGTGGACGTGGCCTTGAGCGACGTGGCGGCGCAGGTGAAGAAGCGCGTGGAGGAAGAGCGGCTTCTGGCCGCCAGCCTCTAGCTTTCCGCTTGGAGTGCTGGCCGAGCTCTCAATTTCAGCCTTGGATGGCCGTCGCTTATCAAGGTAAGAACAGCCAGGGGCAAGAACAGCTAGGAGCTGGAAGCTAGCGGCTAGGAGCTATCTTTATGGCGTTACGCATCCGGATTCGCCGGCCCGCATCGGGGCATTCCCTGCGGGCGCGAATTCTGACGATTGCGCTGGGTTGCTGCGCCGCCGTGGCGCTGGCGGGCGCCTGCGTATTTACCTATCTCTACATCGAGTACACGAAGATTGTGGATGCGCGGCTCAAGGAGCCGCTCTTTGCCGATACGGCCAAGATCTACGCCGCGCCGCGCGAGGTGCGGCCGGGACAAAAGCTGAGCGTTCAACTGATCGCCAGCGAGCTGCGCGAGGCCGGCTACACGGAGGACGGCGCTTCGCAGCCCTCGCCGATGGGCGTCTTCAGCGAGGGCGTGCGGCAGATTGCCGTGCGGCCCGGTCCGCAGTCCTACCACGCGCCGGAGAACGCGACCATCCACATTGCCGGCGGAGTGGTGAGTTCGATCAACGACGACCACGGGCAGCCGCTCACCAGCTACGAACTCGAACCGCTGCTCATCACCGGCCTGAGCGAAGACCGCAGCCGCACCAAGCGGCGGCTGCTGACTTACGACGAGATTCCGCCCAGCCTGGTTCATGCCGTGATCGCCATCGAAGACCGACGATTTTACGAGCACAGCGGCATCGATTACTGGCGCATCCTGGGCGCGATGCGCAACGATGTCTTCCATCTGCACCGCTACGAAGAGGGCGCATCCACGCTGACACAGCAACTGGCGCGGGGCTTCTTCCTGACGCCGAGATCGG
>JAJYFB010000042.1 GCA_021785495.1 Acidobacteriota bacterium
CGGACGGAACGCCGGCGGAGGCTGCGGCGAGCTTGCGGCGGATCAAGGCGGCGATTTTGGCCACGGTGTCAAGAGAGAAAACATCGATTTCGCGGGGCAGGAATTCGATGCGGTAGCGGCTTTCAAGAAAATCCACCAGCTTCAACATGCCGAGCGAATCGACGATGCCGCCGGTGACGAGCGGCAAATCGTCGGTGATTGACTCAACCGGTTCGTTGGCGAGAAACGTTCCGGTCAGAAATTGCTTGACTTCGGTTTCAATCTCCACGCACGTGTCCTTCTGCGGCTTGCGTCAAGGCCGCGGCTTGCGCCAGGGCGGAGTAATCGATTTTTCCGCGGTTTCCTTTTTTCAGTATATCGACAAAGACAATGCGGTCGGGAAGCATGTACGGCGGAAGCTGAAGGGCGCAATGGGCGCGGAGGGCGGCGAGCGAAGGAGGTTTGGCCCGGCGCGGACAAACGAAGGCGACGATGAGCGTCGCATCGGCGGCATCGCGCACGGCGACAACGGCGGCTTCGGCCAGTTGCGAATGACGCAAGAGTGCGGCTTCAATCTCGTCCAGTTCGATACGGAAGCCGCGGCGCTTGATCTGCCGGTCGAGACGGCCGTGAAAGAGATAGTTCCCGTCGGCGGCCAGAGAGACGCGATCGCCGGTGCGATAGAAACGACGGCCCTCGATCGTCGCGAAGGCGCGCGCGGTCTCTTCGGGGCGGTTCCAGTAGCCGTCCATCTGCGAAGCGCCACCGGCCAGCAGTTCGCCGCTCACGGGATCGACGGCAATTTCCGCGTAGGGACAGGGCCGGCCGATGGGCAGCGGATCGCTGGGCTGGAAGTTGCGCGGAACGTCGTACCACGTGACGACGTTCGTCTCCGTAGGGCCATAGAGATTGACGCAGCGCGCGCCGGGCGCGGCGGCCCTCAGCCGGGCAAGTGCGGCTGGAGCCAAGCTCTCGCCGGCAAAGAGAATCAGGCGCAAGTCGGAGTGGGCAAAGCATTCCTCGTCGAGCAGGGAGGCGAGGATCGATGGCACGCTGTACCAGCAGTGGATGCGGGCCTCGCGCACGAAACGTGCGAGAAAGCGCGGCATCCAGGCGATGTTTTCCGGGACGAGAACGGCGGTGGCGCCCGTGAGCGCCATGTTGAAGAGATCGAAGGTCGAAAGGTCGAAGCCGAGCGGCGCGGGCGTGGCGATGCGGTCCTGCGCTGTCATGCGGAACTCGGTTGCGGTCCAGCCGACGAAAGCCGCCACGGCGCGATGCGAAAGGACCACGCCCTTGGGCAGGCCGGTCGAGCCGGAGGTAAAAAGAAGAACGGCCGTCGCAGCGGGATCGACGCGGGGCCATTGCTCGGCATCGCCGCCATCGGCTCCGAACTCCGCAAGCAGGGTGGAGTCGCCGGTCGCGCGGTCCACAACGCGCAGCCGGCCGTTTTCCTCGTCAATCAAAAGCCGCGCGGCGCAGTCGTCGAGTACGGCCTGCCTGCGCGCCTGCGGCCAGCGGGGATGGATGGGAACATAGGCCGCACCGGCCAGCAACGAAGCGAAGACAGCGACGACAGCCTCGGTGGTCTTCGGCAGAACCAGGGCGACGCGATCGCCGGGGCGCAGGCCGTGCGCAAGGAACGAGCGGGCAAGCGCCGCAGCCCGGCCAAAGAGCGACTCGAAGCTCGTCGCGCGGCCGTCTTCTTCGATGGCCGTTGCGTGGGGCCGCGCGGCGGCCGTGCGGCGCAGCCATTCGTGAAGCAGGTTGCACTCAGGCGCGGGCAAGGCTCGCTCCCCAGGTGAATCCCGCGCCAGACGAGGCAAAGAGAATGAGCTGGCCGGGATGAATGCGGCCCTCCGCGAGAAGATCGGCGTAGTTGACGACGAGGTCGCTCGAAAAAGTGTGCCCGATCCAGGCCATGCGCGTCGCGGGCAGGCGGTCTTCCGCTAGAGCCATCATGCGCCGGAAGCCCTCGCGATCGCGCTGGCTGATGTTCGAGTAGACGAAGTGGTCCACGTCGTCCACGCCAAGCGCGTGAGCGGCGAGGAGTTTGTGGACGAGCCGATAGAGATGAAGGTAGACGATGGGCATCACGCGCTGCTCGATGGCGACGGCGTCGGCCACGATCTCGATGCCGTTGGGCGACGGACGCAGGGCGATGGCGTCGTGCAAATGGCCGAGGGTCATGGCCTCGACGCCGAGCAGAACAGGGCCTGCTGCGGCGTCGCGCGAGAGAAGAATGGCGCTGGCGCCATCGCCCTGAACGGTGACGGGAAGAAGCGAGCGATTGCCGGGCGGCGCGCCGTCGCCGGTGACCAGCAGCGCGGTGCGAATGCGCTCATCCCGCGCCATCCAGCCGAGGGCGGTTTGGATGGCAAGGTGCAGCGCGCCACAGCCGCCGCCGCGAAAGGCGAGATTGAGCGAGGTCTCCGCGCCGAGCTCCGCACTGAGCCAGTGAGCCAGCGAGATGGAGTGCGGGCCGTCGCCGGGAAAGGTGCTGAAATCGAGCAGAAAGCCCAGATCGCGCGACGAAACGCCGGCCCGGCGCAGGGCCTCACGGGCAGCTTCGAGGGCGAGATCGCAAGGACGACGCACGCCGCAGACGCGCACACGCGCGATGCCGAGGTTCTCCGTAGCCAACTGGCGCGCACGCGGGCTCAAGGGCTGAAGCGCGGCGGCGACGCGCTCCTTTTCGGCGCTCAGGATGGCCTCGACGCGCGCTTCCTCATCTGGCAGCACGTAAGCGGCGGAGGCAATGCGAACGTTCACGACGCCTCCAGACGCAGGGCCGCAAAGCCGCCGCCGGCAGCGACGCCCAGCAGAAGAGTGGGCGCGCTTACGGCGTGACGGCTGAGGGCCAGCAACAAATGAAAAAGACCACCGCTCGCGCCGAGTCCTTCAGCGACGGCGAGCGCAGCAACAACCGGAAGATCTTCCCCGGCAAATGGCCGAGCGGCAGAGGGAAGCATCGCGCCAGCCAAAGAATGCGCCATGCACGGGCTGCCGTGACCCGCCGAATAGATCAGAGCCGGTTGGGAAGAAAAAATCTCGCGAACCGCCTGGGCGGGATCGCCCCGGCGCGCATGGCGGCCGCCGGCAAGTTGCGCGTAGATCCTTCCCTGCCCGGCCGGAGTGCGTTCGAGCAGCAGGGCGACCATGCCTTCGCCGGGGATAAAGCCCTCCGCAGGAACAGGCGGATTCGCGGTGAAGCAGGCGGGGGCGAGCAGGCCGGCGGATTCATACCACTGGAAGACGGCCGGACTCAAGGCATCGCCGGCGACGACCAGAGCGCGATCGGCCTGACCGTGGCGAAGCAGCGAGGCAGCGCGGAGCAGGGCGATCTCGGCGGCGAAGTTCTCGCCGCTGACCGTCAGATTGGGACCGCGCAGGCCGTGGAAGAGCGCGATGTGGCAGGCCGGGACATTGGCCAGCGTCTCGGGAAAGGTGATGGGATCGGTTCCGTTCCAGCCGTTGCGCGCCGCGCTGCGAAAAAACTCTTCCGTGAGTTCGGTGCAGCCCAGGCCGCTGGCGAAAACAACCGCAACGCGCCCGCGATCGATCGCGTCGAGGTCGAGGCTCGCGTCCTGAAAAGCGAGGGAAGCGGCAACCAGCGCCCAGCAGGAAAGACGGTCGAGCCGCCGGGTTTTGGCTCCGGGCACGAGCTTGGCTGGGTTGAACGGTTTGACCTGGAAGGCCCGGCGCGCTTCCGCATTCGGCCAGGACATGATCGCCTCGGGCGCAATCGTGAGATTGGAGAGCAGCCCTGCCGCAGGGCCGAAGGGCGTGACCGAGCCAATGCCGGTGATCGAGAGCAGAGGCGCACTCATGCGTCGAACCTCCCGTCTCCGGAGCATTCGGTTTCAGCTTTGCCGAAGACCAAGGCCGCATTGCTGCCGCCGAAGCCGGCTGAGGCGGAGATTGCGGCTGCAATCGGTTGATGCCGCAAAGGACCGCGCAGATACTCCACACTTCCGCTCTCGATGGGATCCTCAAGCCGCAGCGTGGGCAGGAGCACGCCGCGGCGCAGAGCCAGAATCGCAATGGCCGCCTCCAGCGCGCCGGCTGCGCCCAGGCAGTGGCCGGTGTACGACTTGGTGGAGGAGACGGGAATCGGCGTCGAACGGCCGCGGAAGACCTGCTCGTAACAGCGGGTTTCGGCCGCATCGTTGAGCGGAGTTCCGGTGCCATGAGCGTTGACGAAACCAATCTCATCGACGCCGACGCCGGCCATCTCCATGGCAAGCCGCATGGCCGCGGCGAGGCCATCGCCATCGGGCTGGGGCGCTGTGGTGTGATGCGCGTCGTTCGTCATCGCCCAGCCGCGCAGAAGGGCCAGCACCGCGGCTCCCCTGGCGCGGGCATGCGCCAGCGTCTCCAGAATCAGCACTGCGGCTCCCTCGCCCAGGTTGAGCCCCTGGCGATTGGTATCGAAGGGCCGGCACGGCGCGGGATCGAGCGATTGCAGGGAGTGGAATCCGCTGGCTGTGAACTCGGAAAGCGCATCGCTGCCGCCGGCAATCGCCAGCGGAACCTCGCCGTCGAGCAGCATATTCGCCGCCAGGGCCAGCGAGACCGCGCCCGAGGCGCAGGCCGCGGAGACGGCGCAGACCGGGCCGTCCACGCCCAGATGCTCGCCCACCGCAGCGGCGACACGCGAGATCGGGTAGGCCGCCCCGCAGGCAAGACCAGCGCGGCTGAACCAGGCCGCCGGATCGACGGCAACCTCGGGGGAGAGTTCCGTCAGGCCTGCAACGGTGGTGGCCATCACGACGCCGCTTTGGCGCAACAGTTCAGGATCGAGCCCCGCGCAGGCGTTTTCGGCGGCGGCCATGGCCAGACGGTCGCTGCGCGAGGAACGCTGCGGATGTGCTACGGCGGGCAGCGCCTCGACGCGGGCCACACAGCCGGAAAAATCGGGAAAGACCTGCGCAGCCGGGGACAGGCAGCTCTGGCCGGCCAGCAAACCGGCCTCCAGCGCGCTGCTGCCGATTCCGTAAGGGCTGATGACGCCCAAAGCGGTCACGGCAATGGTTCGGGCCGGATCAATCGGTATTTTTGGCGTTGTTTTGGGCGTTGTTTTTGGCATTGTTCTGGGCAATGTCTTCGCTCGTATCGTCTTTTTCCGGCCAAAAATCGTAGAAATTCAGCCACTGATCATAGTAGTTTGCCAGGTGCTTTTCGAGAAACCCGACGGCGCGGCGCAGTTCGGGCAAATCGGTCTGCCGCAGATTGTCCGCCGGCGCGGGCCAGATCGGATCGCCTAACAGAACGCGGTAGCGCAGCCAGCACGTGCGCACCACGAAGCCAGGCAGAACGGGCGCACCTGCGGCGCGCGCCAGCAGAAACGGGCCGGGAGGAAACGCCGCATCCGCGCCGAAAAACGGAACCGCGACGCGGTGGCGCGGATGATACACGCGGTCGCCCTGCATGGCGACAATCTCATTGCGGCGCAGAGCTTGAAGCAACTCGATCGAGGCCGCGGCGCCGGCGCGCAGATCGACCATGCGCAGGCGATCGCTCGCCATCCGGTCGCGCAGCATCCGCTCGGCGGGCTTGTCTTCAACCACGCGCGCCACGTGAACGGGTCGGTCGTAAAACTCCAGCAGCCGCGAGGCGAACTCCGGATTGCCCAGGTGCGCGGTCCAGACGACGAGCCCGCGGCCCTGGGCGAGACATCTGCCGACGATCTCCGCATCCGTCGCAACGCCAGCTTTTTCGTCAGGCTTCGGGCGGGCGAGCATGGCCTCCAGTTGCGCGTGCGTCGCCTGCGGCACGAATGCGTAGGAGACGATCAGGTCGCAAAAGGAATAGAAGACCCGGTAGACCGTCCACTGCAGCCGAAGGCCGCCGCGGCCCGCGATGCGGCGCAGATTGCGGGCGACGGCCCGGCGTTCGCCTCCAAGCAACAAAAAAAAGACCAGGGCCGTCACGGCGGCAATCGGCGGCTGCACAAAGCGCGGCGCAAGGCGCATCGCAAAAAAGACAAAGCGCAGCAGCCCGGCCGAGTGGAAGCGATGGCGATACCAGCGCGTCATGCCGCACCCGCGGCCAGGAGATCGCCGACTTCCGCGATTTTTTTGCGCATCAGCACGGAGTACATGTGGACAATCTCCGTGTCGCTGTAGCCGATGGCGCGCAGCGTGCCAACGGCGGCGGCAACGGCCGACGGGTTGCCCGCGCCAAAGCGGCGATGGTACTCGATCTGAATCTCGTTCATCTCGTGCTTGGTGAGCGTGGGCGTGGCCATGGCCATGTCGTTGTACGAGAAGCGGCTGGTGAGGCCGATGCGTCCGGGGTTCCAGCCGGCGTCGAGCGCCTGCTGGTTGATCCGGCAGCCCTCGAAAAAACGCAGGCAAAAATGGTACGGAAGCAGGGAGGGTTTGGGCAGTTCGGCCAGCCAGTCGAGGGTGCGATCGGCCATGGCGCGGTTTTCCGTGGGAAAGCCGTACATGGTCGAGATGTTCACGGCGACGCCCTGCCGCTGCGTGTACGCGATGATGGCGCGCGCCTTGGCCAGATCGAGGCCTTTTTCGACCAGGCGCTGAATCTCCTCGGTGGCGGACTCGACCGCGTAGGTGAACCAGACGGCGCCCGCCTCGATGGCGCGATCGACGAACTCCGACGTGGCCAGATCGGCGCGCAGCCCGTTGACGAAATAGAGCCGCGGCTTGAGTCCGGCGGCGCGAATCATCGAGAAGACCGCCAGCGCCCGCTTCAGGTTGACATTGAAGATGTCGTCCACCACGTAAAAATCGCGGATGCCGTGGCGCGTCCAGAGTAATTCGATCTCGGCAAAGACATTCTCCGCGCTGCGCAGGCGCATCCTCTGCCAGTGGCTGAAGCAGTAGGTACAGTGGTAGACGCAGCCGCGGCTGGAAAGCAGCACGCCCTGGCGGCGATGGTTGTAGGCGTAGCTCAGTTGCTTTTCGTAGCGGTCGAGGTCGATCAGGTCGTAGGCGGGAAACGGCAGCCGGTCGATCGCGGCGATCTCGTCGCGGTCCGGGTTTTCGACGATCTCATCGACGCTGCGGTAAAAGACGCCGGCCAGCGACTCCAGCGAATCGCCCGCGAGCAGGCGGACCATGGTCTCTTCGCCCTCGCCCTTGACGGCGGCGTCGAGTTCGGGCACATCGTCGAAGAGCCGGCGGCGATAGGCTTTGACGATGGGGCCGCCGGCCACGATCAACGCGCCGCACGACTGACGCACCACGGCGGCAACGCGCTGCAACTCTTCGAGAAAAAAAGCGATGGAGCGCAGGCCCACTACGTCGGGCTGGAACTCGTCGAGAATGCGGGCCAGTTCCGCATCGCCGGGGCAATCGAGCGAAGACTCGACGATACGCATTTCCAGATGAGGCAGGGCCGCGCGCGCGCTCGACGCGAGATACATCAGCCCCAGCGGCGGGACGTGCATCTCATAGGGCATCGTCGTCCCCACCCACTTGTTCATGTTGTTGCACTCGACCAGCAGGACGCGGAGGGTCGATTTGCGGTTGCCGGCCGGCATAGGCGATGCGCTCCCCGGTTCAGCCCTTGGCGGCGAGTTTCTCGTCCACAACGGCGGCCAGCGTCGCGATGGTGCGCCACGCGCCGCGATCGAACTCGCCTTCCACCAGCTTGATGCCGAAGCGCCGTTCGATTTCGAGAATCAACTGCAGCACATCGATCGAATCGATCTCGATGTCGCCGTCGAGCAGCGGTTGATCGTCGGGCATCTCCGCCGCCGTGCGGTCCTTGATGCGCAGACCCGCAATGACGATCTGCTTGAGCTGTTGCGCGGTGTTGTCCATGTGAACCACGGCCAGTATAGCATGGGCCATTATCGAATCAGATCGAGCGCGGCAGCCGCGCGCAGGAAGGCGCGTGAGGCGGCTCCGGCGGAATCGAGAAGCACGGTCTGGCCGCGCAGCAACTCGCGGACAGGGCGCTCGCGAAAGCGCGCGATGCGCCGGTAATGCGCCATGAAATGGAGCACGCGCAGAAAGAGCTTCCACGCGAGCGGCGCGAAAAACTCCGGTGTGAGAAGGGGAACGCCGCGCCCGGATTTGACCTCCTCGGCGAACTCCGCAAAGCTGCCGCAGCGCGAGACGCTCAGCACGGAACTGGCCAGCAGCAGATGGCTGTCTCCGCCGCCGACGACCGGCTTGCCCACGGAACGCGCGAGCGCAAGAACGGCGTCGTTTTCGCGGCGGCTGCGCATGCCGTTGTATTCGAGAGCGTGGATCGCCCAGCCGTAGCGCGTCAGCAGTTCCCGCGCAGGAACTCCGCTGCGGCGATGCTCGCCCCACGGCACCAGCGGGTGGTTGAAAACGACGAGACACTGGCTCGCCCGCAGCATCTCAAAGAGATCGTCGAGGCGATTGGCGCGCGCAGCCTCACCAAGGGCGGCGTGAAGCGCTTCGGCTTCCTCCGGATTCATGCCCGCAATGCCGAGATGAAACAGGTAGCCCTCGAAGTGAATGGAAAGCTCCTCGCCGACGGCGATCCGTTGGGCCGATTCCGGATGCGCGCGGAAAAGTTCGATGCTGCCGGCAACCTCGTCGTGGTCGCTGACGCCAAGAACAATCTCGTCATACCCAAGCGCGGCTGCGGCCGCCCGCTCCGTGCGCAGAACCTCTTCCGGCGTGAGCGGGGCCAGGTAGCTGATCTCGTCGAAATCGAACTTCGCCTCGCTGCCAAAGCCGAATGCGGACTGAAGCGCGTGGCGAAAAGGGCGCATCCACGGCAACCGGACCACGTCGTTGAGCATTCCCATGGTTTCGACGGAATGATGCGAATGGTTATGCAGAGAATAGACGAATGGAAACTCCCGGCGCGGCTCCGGGCAGGCGCGGTAGGCGTAATTTTCGATCGTCCAGCAGCCGGAGTTCGGCATCGCGCCTTCCTGTGTTTCGCCGTTGCGCAAGGCGAATCTACACTATACTAAGTGGGCCAGGGAACCGGCCAGATGGCGGCGTTGCGCGGGCGGCCGCATTCTTCCTCCGGCAACGTCCGTTCGCGCCACCTGTTTTTCGATGACGACCGCGTTCCATCCCGCCGTTGAATCGGCCGGCGCCACCGAGCCATGCGCCGGGCGGGCGATCGCGCGCGAAGACGGCTCGGCAAGCCCGCGCATCCGCCACTTCCGCGCGCCCGTTGAGCGTCACTTCCTGGCCGAAGACCGCGACAAGGTCACCGTGCTCTTCGGCGGATTCACCTGGAAACACGAACGGCTGATTGCGGCCATTCTCCGGCGCGGCGGCTATCGTTGCCAACGGCTGCCCACGCCCGATCTGGAGGCCTTCGCCCTCGGCAAAGAGTTCGGCAACAACGGCCAGTGCAATCCCACGTACTTCACCATCGGCAGCCTGATCCAGTTTCTCCGCTCGCTGGAAGAGCAGGGCCGCTCGCGCCGTGAGATTGTCGAAAGCTATATTTTTTTTACTGCCGGCTCCTGCGGCCCGTGCCGCTTCGGCATGTACGAATCGGAGTACCGGCTGGCGCTGGAAAACGCGGGCTACGCGGGTTTCCGCCTGGTGCTCTACCAGGCCGAGCAGGCGATCAAGGCCGCGGCCAAGAATACCGGCCTGCAATTTACCGTCGATTTCAACCTGGGCGCGCTGAACATGCTCTTCCTGGGCGACATGGCGAACGATCTCAGCTACCGGATTCGCCCTTTCGAGACCGTGCCCGGCAGCACGGACCGCGCCATCGGCGAGGTGGTTGATCGCTTTGCGGATTTTCTCGAACGCCGGCCGCATTTTGAAATTTCCGCGCGCCAGCCTCGTCCGGCGGCAAGGCTGGTCGCGCAAAGCCGCCGTCTCAAAGGGTTCCTCAACGTCGCGGGCAAGGCCGCCGATCATCTCTTCAGCCGCGAGTTCGCCGAAGAAACGCGCCTTGCGCACGAACGGCTCGACGCCGTCGAGGTCGATCACACCCGCGTCAAGCCGGTGGTCAAGATCGTTGGCGAGTTCTGGGCGCAGCTCACCGAAGGCGACGGGAACTTCAACATGTTCGCCTTTCTCGAAAGCGAGGGCGCGCAGGTTCATGTCGAATCGATCTCCGGCTGGATCGCCTATCTTCTCTACCAGTCGCGCACAGGCATGGAGGCACGCAAGGGGCTGGAAGATCGATACATGGATGCGCGCTGGTGGGAACTGCGCAAAATCGCGGCCAACCGCTGGGGCTACCGGTGCAAATGGCTGTTGCTGCGGACAAGCGAGTGGGCCTGGGCGCATCTTTATGCGCGCACGGCGCGAAGAATGGGCGGCCTGACGCCGCCGCTCGTTTCGCAGCGCGAGCTGGCGCGGCTGGCGCATCCTTTTTACCACTCGCTGGCGCGCGGCGGCGAAGGACACCTCGAAGTCGGCAAGAATGTGTATTACAGCACGAACCGGCTTTGTCACATGGTGCTGGCGCTCAAGCCCTTCGGCTGTATGCCCTCGTCGCAATCGGACGGTGTGCAGTCGGCGGTGGTGAATCGCTTCCCGGAGATGATTTTTCTGCCCGTCGAGACCTCCGGCGAAGGCGCGATCAACGCCTACAGCCGCGTGCAGATGGCTCTGGGCGATGCGCGGGCGCGGGCGCGAGCCGAGTTCGATGCGGCGCTTGCGTCCACGGGCCACTCGCTTGATGCGATCCGCGCCTACGCCGGCCGGCACCGGCCATTGCGCAGCCCGTTCTATCCGTTTCCACGGCGACAAGGCGTCGCGGGCGAGGCGGCGAACTTCGTCCTTCACGTGGGCCGGTTGATCGATGGCAAGGAACGTCTGGCGAGTCTTCCGGGGAAACCGTGAAACTTCCGGATGCATTATCGAAATCGATTCGTGCAACTGTTTCGCGCTTGGGCCCCGGAGGGCCACGCGACAATAGCCCAGGGTGAAGTCCGCCGCTGCGGACGGAACCCTGGGTAGCAGCCACAGGTTCACCCCGCCGCCCTGGAAGGGAGGCGTGAAAATTCTCACACTGTCGTTTCGAGGAGCTTCTCTGACGTTTGAAGCACAATGCGGCGGCGGCCGGAACGAGCGGCTCGTCCCAGCCGAAGGCCCTGTCCATTTTCTGATCGGGATCGACGTGGGATCGACGACCGTGAAAGCTGTGGTTGTCGAGCGCGCGAGCGGGCGCGTGGTGTGGCGCGACTACCGGCGGCACGACACGCGGCAGGCCGAGACGCTGCTGGAATTTCTGGAAAGGATGGAGCGCGAAACGGGCGTCGCGGTGGGCAACAGCCGCGTTTTCGCGACCGGATCGGGCGGCGGCGCTCTGGCCGGCGCCATCGGCGCGCGCTTTGTGCAGGAGGTCCATGCCGTCGCGCTGGCCGTCGAGAAGCTGCGCTCGGAAGTGCATTCAGTCCTTGAATTGGGCGGTCAGGACGCAAAAATTCTGCTCTTCAAACAGGACGAAGCCGGGCGGCGCAAGAAAATCGCCTCGATGAACGACAAATGCGCGGGCGGCACGGGTGCCGTGATCGACAAGATCGCCGCCAAACTGGGCCTTGGCCCGGCCGCACTCGCGCAGCAAGGCTATCGCGGCCTGCCGATCCATCCCGTGGCCGGAAAATGCGGAGTCTTCGCCGAAACGGACATCAACGGTTTGCAAAAGCTCGGCGTACCGTCCGGCGAGTTGATGGCCTCGCTCTTCGACGCCATCGTGCTGCAAAATCTGACCGTGCTGGCGCGCGGCCACACGCTCGAACCGCATGTTTTGCTGCTGGGAGGGCCGAACGCTTTTCTTCCCGGAATGCGCGAGGCCTGGCAGCACAGAATTCCTCAACTCTGGCGGGAGCGTGGCATCGAACCTCCCGCTGACATCGCGGTCGAAACGTTGATTCGCGTGCCGCAGGACGCTGAATACTACGGCGCGCTCGGCGCTGTCGAGTTCGGCCGAACGGTGGACGATGCGACCGGTCTTTACACTGGACGCGAGGGGCTGCTGCGGCTGATTGGCGAGCAGCGCAACGCACGGAACAGCGGCGGCAACCGCGGATTGTGCGCCTCCGAGGAAGAACGAAGCGCCTTCGAGCGCCAATTCGAACGGCGCGCCTTCGAGCCTTTGCGCGCTCACGCCGGCGAGCGGGTCCAAGCCTTTCTCGGCATCGACGGCGGCTCGACCTCGACCAAAGCCGTGCTGCTCTCAACAGAAGGATCGTTGTTGGCCAAGGCTTACCGGCTCTCGCAGGGCAATCCCCTTGAAGATACCATCGACGTGATCGGGCGGCTGCGCGCGCAGGTGGAAGAAGACGGCGCGCGTCTCGAGATTTTAGGCGCAGGCACAACGGGCTACGCCAAAGACCTGCTGCGCCAGGCGCTTCAGGCCGATGTCGCCGTGGTCGAAACCGTGGCCCACGCGGAGTCCGCTCAACAATGCTTCGCCGATCCCCACGCGATCATCGATGTGGGCGGGCAGGACATCAAGATCATCCTGCTGCGCGCAGGCGCGGTGCGCGACTTCAAGCTGAACACGCAGTGCTCGGCCGGCAACGGCTACTTTTTGCAATCGACCGCCGAGGCCTTTGGCATTCCCGTGGAGGAGTACGCCGAGGCCGCCTTCAGCGCGCAGTCCATGCCGACTTTCAGCTACGGATGCGCGGTTTTTCTGCAATCGGAGATTGTGGATTTTCAGCGGCAGGGCTGGCGCGCGCACGAGATTCTGGCCGGTCTCGCCACCGTGCTGCCGCGCAACGTCTTTCTGCATGTGGCCAAAACGCCGAATCTGCCGGCACTGGGCACGCGCTTCGTTCTGCAGGGAGGCACGCAAAATAATCTTGCCGTGGTGAAGGCCGAAGTGGATTTTTTGCGCGAAGCCTTTCGTCACTCCGGCGCGGAACCGGAGATTGCCATCCATCCCCACTGCGGCGAGGCCGGCGCCATCGGCGCCGCGCTGGAAGCGATGCGCACACGGCGCGTGGAGGGCGCGACCCGCTTCATCGGCCTCGATGCAGTCGCTGCCATCCGCTTTCAAACCCAGTGCGATGAGCGGACGCGATGCCGTTACTGTACGAATGCCTGCCTGCGCACGGTCTTGACCATCGAAAACGGCGCGGACGGCTCCCGTGCATCGCGGCGCATCGTTCTCGCGAACTGCGAAAAGGGCGCGGCGCAGGATGGAAACGAATTGCGCGGGATTCAATCTCATCTTGAAACCGTTCAGGCAGCCAATCCGAACCTGGCCGCCGTGGCGGCGCGCGAAGTGTGGCGCGCACGGAGGCCGGAACGGGTCGCCGATCCCGTTGCGCGGTGGGCGTGGAGCAGCAAAAACCGGCAGCGGCTTCTGCTGCGCGCCCATCGCGACAAGCTGCGCATCGGCATTCCGCGCGTGCTCAGCCTCTACGCTTACGCGCCCTTGTTCAGCGCCTATCTTGAAAGCCTCGGCGTGGCTGCGGAGAACATCGTCTATTCGAGTTTTACGTCGGGTGAGATGGTCCGCTCCGGCTCCAGCCGCGGCGCGATCGATCCGTGCTACCCGTCGAAGATCGCCCTCGCGCACATGCACGATCTGCTCTTCAGACAGCACGCGCGCGCGCCGCTCGACGCGATCCTCTTCCCGATGTTCGACGTTCTGGCCACACGCCTGGCGAACACCCGCGCCAACAACGGCTGCCCGACGGCCTCGATCACGCCGGAGACGGTTGAAGCCGCCTTCACCAAGGAGACCGATCTCTTCGCCGAACGCGGCATTCGCTACATTCATCCGCTGGTCAACCTCTCGAATCGCCGGCTCTTCGCCCGCCAGCTTTACGAGGCGCTCGATCCTCTGCTGGGGCTGAGCGAAGAGGAGAACGCGCGGGCTGTCGCCGCTGGCTTTCGCGAGCAGGAACGATTCGAAGAGGAGATGCAGCGGCAAGGGCGCGCCGTGATCGATCGCGTGGAGCGGGAGCGTCGGCTGGCCGTCGTCCTGCTGGGCCGTCCGTATCATCACGATCCGGGCATTCAGCACGGCATCGCCGGGGAACTGCAAAAACTGGGCTATCCCGTCCTTTCGCAGAGCACGCTGCCGATGGATGCCGATCTGCTCGAGCAGCTCTTCGGCGAGGAGTTGCGCGAAGGCATGATCTCATCGCCGCTCGAAATCGGCGACGTGTGGAAGACGGCCTTTTCGGCTAACTCCAACCAGAAACTGTGGGCCGCAAAGTTTGTCGCGCGCCATCCGAACCTGGTCGCTCTGGAGTTTTCGAGTTTCAAGTGCGGCCACGACGCCCCGATCTACAGTGTCGTCGAACAGATCGTGCAGTCTTCCGGCACACCCTACTTTGCCTTCAAGGACATGGACGAAAACCGGCCGGCGAATTCGATCAAGCTGCGCATCGAAACGATCGATTATTTCCTCAAGCGCTACCAGCGCGAGCGCTTCGGCCCCGGCGCTGCATCGGCGCAGAAGGAAGAATACGATCCGATTGTTTGTTCTTGATCGGGCTCTTCTGAAAAGAATTTGGCGCCTCATCTTTGCGTCCTTGCGGCAAAAAGAAGATGGCAAGCACCGCCGGCGCGTCTTCCGGTCTATTCCGCCGCGTCCTCTCCGCTTTCGAGAAACCGGGCAATCCGTTCGCGCGCGTATTGAAAGCCCGACAAGCTCGCGCAGGCTTCGGCGCGAAGCGCAGCCAACTCCCGGTGCGAACGCGCAACCAGCGAGCTGTCGCGCAATCCGTAACTCAGGCCGGTACAGCTTTGCGTCGCACGTGAGACGGCGCTTGCTGCGGCCAACCGGACAAGATCCACAACGATGCCGGCTTCGCGCTCCCGTGCGGCGGCATCGAGTTCCGCGGCATCGAGCAAAAGGGACCGGGCGGCGAGCAGTCCGCTGAGAGCGTCCGCCAGGGCGAAGGCTGCGGCCTGATGGGCGCCATGAAAGATGGAGTCTGCGCCGGCTGCGTCGCGCAAAACACACAGCGTTCTCCACCAGAGCCGGAATCCCGCGGCAAGATTGCGCGCCGCCGGCGCGCAAAAACCAGTTGCACAACTTTCCATTTCGTCGATCCATCCGGCGCTCTTGGCATCAAACGACGCTTCGCCGAAGGCAGCCGAAAGAGCGCGCCGCTGCGTCGCCTCCGGCCCCATGGATACGGCCTCGACCTGCGCATCGGCCGCGTGCCGCAGGAAGTTGTCTGCGCCCGCGCCGGCCTCGGCCGCAACCCGCGCCAGCCCAGGCGCAATGCGCGTACTCGCGAAGAGCTTGGCTGCGGAAGTGAACAAGTTTATCTCGGCGGCATCGAGCGAATTGCCCGCGCCCCGCTCCTCGTGCGCGTCGCATAGACGCGCGGACAAAAAGCCCAGCGAAGCGGCCGCTTCACCAGCAGCCCAAAGGTCCGCACAGGCAAGCCAAAACGCCGCGCCGATGTCTGCGCGATGCGGCAAAGATTCTCTGGTCACGGCCAGGGCCTTGGCCGCTGTCGTCAAAGCCAGCAGCGTGCGCGCCCGGCGCAGCGCGGGTTCCAGCAGTTGCCGATGATCGAAACGCGGCCGAAGCACGCCATCCTCGATCGTGAATCCACCGACGATTCTTGAAGCAGGAATGCGCAGACGAAAGGCGGGATGCGTGGTTGAGGCGATGCGTTGGCCCACCTTGCGCACCGGCGTTCCACGGTCGAACGAGCCCGCGTCGCCCGGCTCCAGAAGGACAAGCGCGCTGCCGCGGGCGCCGTCAACGCCTTGCACCGCAGCCACCACAAACTCGGCAAACTCCATCTGGCTGGTGAATCGCCCGCGCTTATCGATCTCGATCAGCGGCGACTCCACGCCTCCCGCCGGTCGATAGGTTCCCATCAGCAGCAGCGCCTCGGCGCCCGCGCCGGGGATCGGCTCGGTCAGACAAAGCGCGCCATGCAACAGATTTTTTCCGGAAGCATAACGCGCTTTTTGTTCTTCCGTGCCGAACTCCGCGATCGGCATCTGCCCCAGGAAACGCGAGAAACACAGCGCAGCCATGCCGCCATCCTGTGCAGCCAACTCGAAGAGAACCAGCCCGCGCGCTACGGTTGACGGCGGCTGTAGCTGCGCAATCGCCGCCACACAGGGCGCGTTGTCGAGCGCGGCGAGCAAAGCAGCCTTTTCCTCATTCCAGCCGCAAGCGCTGCGATCGCGAAGCGACGCAATCCGCACGGAAAAACCGGCGGCCAATCGCCGCGCCTCGCTGGGCAGGTTGCACAAAGACGGCGCGTCCGCCAGCCTCCAGAGCCGCCGGTGTACTGCGTCCAGCCAGAGAGAAAACATGGCCGCCCTAGGACAATCGGACGGGTTCCGGGCCGTCCGGGACGCGGTATTCCGCCAGGTAGGCGCGGGGATTCATCAATTGTTGCGAACGGGTGAGGATGCGCGCCAAATGGCCGATGTGCCGCAAATCGACCTGTGGCAGCCATTGCCACCATTTTTTGCGTCCGGCGGCATTCAGCACCGTGCGCCGCCAGGTTTCGCAGTAGAGTTCGAAGAACCGCTCGACGGGAAGCCGCGGCTTCCAGAGCAGATGGTGCAGATCGTACTGATTCCAGTCGAAGACCTTCAGCCGGTCGAGACTCGACTCGAAAAATTGTGTGCCCGGCAACGGCGTCAGGATGGTGAAGCCGACGCGGAACAGCTTGTGCCGCTCGACAAAATCCCAAAGGGTGCGAAAGTCCTCCTCGGTAAAATCGGGATCGACGATGAAATTGCCGGTGACGCCGAAGCCGCATTCGCGCGCCACGCGCACGGCTTCGAGGGTCTTCGCAATGTCGCTTCCCTTTTGCAGAAAATTGAGGCCCTGGCGGGTGGGCGACTCGAAGCCGAAGAAGATGTCGAAGTTTTTGGCCAGCGAACGCCACAGCCGCAGCAGGTCCGCGCTACGGCTCACCAGATCGGCGCGGGACTGGACGAGAATCCAGTTTTTGCGCGTGGGCGCGGCAAGCAACTCGCGGGCCAGCGTCTCGCTGCGCGTGCGGTCGGCCCAGAAGAGATCGTCAATAATGAACAGGTTGCGCCCAGTGGCGGCGAAATCCTCGCGCACGTGCTGCGGCGCGTGATAGCGGCAGCTTCCTCCGTAAAACTGCCAGACCGAGCAAAATTTGCAGCGGTGGCGGCAGCCGCGCGTGGTTTCGAGGGTCCAAACCGGCATGTAATTCAGGCAGACATAGTGCTTGCGATAGCGGCGGACGGCTGCGCGATCGGGCGGCAGGATCTCTTCCATCTCCAGCCAGGGCTGCGTCGCGTCGGTCGCGATAAAGCGCCCGTCTCCGGCGGGCAAAAGCAGCGACGCCACCGTGTCAAGAGGCTGGCCGCTGGCGAGCGCGCGGCAGAGGGCCGGGAAGATGCTCTCGCCCTCGCCCGCGCAGAGGGCGTCGATGTGTTTTGCGCCGGCGACGGCCTGCGGATACGAGGCGATAGAGTGCCCGCCAACGGCGACGAAGACGGACGGATCGGCGGCCTTGATCTCCGCCGCGTGGGCCAGCGTTCCGTCCACGTCGAGAATGTGCAGACAGGAGATGCCCACCACCTGCGGCTGAAAGCTGCGAATGAAATGCGCCATCGAACGCCGCTCGAAGGCCATATCGACGATGCGCGTCTGGTGCCCTTCGGCGGCGAGCGCCGAGGCGATGTACTCGAGCCCCAGCGGCTCCGTGCGAAAGAACGGGGCCAAGCCAAAATGAGCCGTCAAGTTACGCGGCTTAACGAGCAGAACTCTCAATGCAAAACCGCTTTCTTCGTGCGGCCTGGGGATGCCGCAATCGACTTGCGCGATGGCTTGTTTCATCTTAGCCGCGAGGCGATGCACGGTAAAGCGTTTCTCGCTGGAAACTTCCCGCGCGGACAGCCAGGCGCAAACCAGCCTCAAAGCCGGCGAATCGCGCCGACAACCGGATTGCCTTCGGCTATTGCGGCGAGGGCACGCCTTTCCTGCGTGATTCTGGTCACTTTCCCAGTGAAATACAACTATTAAAAACAAGGAAACGCTCCGATAAACGCAGAGGGAGGGCCGCTCGCGAGTTGGGCGGAGTGGGTGACTTGGGCGACTTGGGCAGAGTTGGGCGGAGTGGGGCGGATTGGACGGAAAGTGCCCGTGCAGAGCGGTTTTTCCTGGAGGTCAATCGATGGTCCCACGCGACGTGCCGATCCGAGCAAGCCAACATTGCACACAGTGCATGGAGGCCGTATACTTAAATAAGACCATTCCGGTCGTATTTCATGGCGGCCACCTTCCCAACGGCGGCAAAGAGGAGTCAGACGGTTGAGTGCGTTGAGCGAATTGACGGTCGGAGAACGCGGGGTTCTGGAAGCGCTCGATCTTCCCGAATCGGTTCAGAACCACCTGATGCACATGGGCTTTGTGCCCGGCTCCTGTGTGCACATCCTGCGCCGCGCCCCGGCCGGCGATCCAACCGTTTATGGCATCGACGGCATGGAGATCGCACTGCGCCATGAGACGGCGGCCGCCATTCGCGTCTGCCGATGCACGGCAACGATGGCCGCAGCAACCGGCGAAGCCCACGAACTGGCCGAGGCCACGCAATGAACGCCTGCTGCCAGACGCCCGCCTTCAAACCATCCGCCGCCGCTTTGCTCGAAGGCGGCCTCAAGACGGTTGCGCTCATCGGCCCACCCAACGCCGGCAAGTCCACGCTCTTCAACAAGCTGACCGGCCTGCGGCAGAAGGTCGCCAACTACCCGGGCGTCACCGTCGAACAGCGCATGGGCTCCATGGCTGGCGTGGGCCGCGACGACCTGACGTTGATCGACCTGCCGGGCATCTACTCGCTCACGCCCTATAGTGAAGACGCGCGCGTGGCCGTGGACGTGCTGCGTGGCCGCATGCCCGGAACCCCCAAGCCGGACGCGGTTTTGCTGGTTCTGGACTCGCTGCATCTGACCCGGCAGCTCATGCTGGCCATGCCCGTGCTGGCCGTGGGTCTGCCGACGCTGGTGCTGCTGAATATGACCGACCTGCTGGAAGCCCGCGGCGGCCAAATCGACGCCCTCAAGCTGGCGCGCGAACTGGGCGCTCCGGTGGCGCAGATCAGCGCGACGAGCGGCGCGGGCATCGACGCCGTTCCCCGCTTCCTCCACCAGCAGGAGCAGGACGGCGAGACCGCGCCCGTCCGCGTGCAACTACCGGTGATCGGCAATGCCGCCAGCACGCACAGTTGGGCCGCGCAGGTCAGCCGCCGCACCGGCTATCGCGTCCCGCTCTCGGCCTCGAAGACGCACAGGATCGACGACATTCTGCTGCATCGCTTCTGGGGACCGCTGCTGTTTCTGCTGGTCGTCATTGGCGTCTTCGAGGTGGTCTTCAGCCTGGGCCAGCCGCTTTCCGACGGCCTGGGCGATCTGCTGGTGGCGGCGGCCAACCTGGTCCGCCCGCTGCTGCCAGCCGGATGGCTGCAATCGCTGCTGCTCGACGGCGTATGGAAGGGCATCTCCTCGGTGCTCGTCTTCCTGCCGCAGATTCTTTTGCTCTTTCTCTTTATCGGCGTCCTGGAAGATTCGGGCTATCTGGCCCGCGCCGCGCTGATCGCCGATCGCGTGATGCGCACCATCGGTCTCAACGGCAAGGCATTCATTCCGCTGCTTTCGGCCTACGCCTGCGCGGTTCCGGCCATCATGGCCACACGCACC
>JAJYFB010000043.1 GCA_021785495.1 Acidobacteriota bacterium
ACCGTCGGCACCCAGAGCGCGGGATGTTTGCGTCGCGATAAAGAATCCACTGCAGGCATACCGCTGGTCATGAACGTCCTCTTGGCATCGAATCGAGAGCCCGCGCAGACCGTTGCACCTCGCCCCAGCCGGAGTGAGAGCACTCGCTGGGGCAAGAGGCATCGAGCGAGCCGATCTTTGGGAAGAGCGCGGATCCAGGCGCGCTCTTCCCAAAATCCGCCGCCTGACGGCCGGAAAAAGAAGCTCGAAGGCGCCCGCTTCGAGCTTCGGAGTGAGAGGATCTCGTTCCGCATTGTTTTGGCGCCGGAACGTGTTTTTTGCGGCCGGTTAAAAGTTGAGTTTGAGCGAGAGTTCAATCTGGCGGCCAGGATTCGATCCATCGAGCAGACCATACGAACCGACCGTTCCGGGTCCGCCGCCATTCGGGCCTGTGGTTCGAATGCCCGTGCAATAGATGCACTCGCTGTAGATGTCCTGCCACGAGGCAGGAACGCTGAAGATGGGCGTATTCGTCAGATTCACGAACTGCGCCATGAAGACCAGATTCGTTGTGCCGGCGAGCGAGAAGGTTTTGTTCAGGTTCAAATCGGCGGTCATCAAGCTTGGACCGCGCATGGCGCCAACCTTGCAGGTGCCGAAGCGTCCATCCTGCTGCGGCGAGACGTAGGCCGGGTTGAGGTTCACCCTTCCGATGCTGTCGCCGATTTGCACGGTGGTCATCGACATGTTCGGCGAGACGCCCGGATTGCAATCCGCGCGGGGCACATAGCTGCCCGGCGCCGTCAGGTTCGAAGCGCCGGCCGGGTTGAAGGAGCCAAACCATTCGCCGTCGTACGGAGTAATGGCGAAGCCGGAGCGCATGGTGTCGTCCAGGCTCAGGTTCCAGCCGCCGATCAGCTCATCGACCGCTTTGGAGACATTGGCGCCGTAGGCCTTGCCGCGACCGAAAGGCAGGTTGTAGAGCACATAGGCATTAAAGGCTGCGGCGGCGTCGATCGTCGAACGGCCGTAGTCGCCCATCGGATCGTACTCGTTTTGGAAGAAGTTGCCGCCGGCATTGTTCTGCTGTTCGCCGGCTCCCTCTTCGTCGCCATAAACGCCGAAGTAGCCCAGCGAGTTGGTCAGGTTACGCGACCAGGTAAAGTTCACCTGGGCATCGAAGCCGTGGAAGTTGCGCAGCGCGGCCGAGGCTTCCAGCGCGTCGTACGTGGCGACTGCATCCGAAGCGTTGTAGCGCGGATTGATGCCCAGGCCGAGCGCGTTCAGATTCTGCATGTACGGACCGGGAACCACGTTGGGCGGGGTAAAAAGATTGCCCCACTCGTCCTTGATCGGCGTGGATTGCGATCCGTTGGAGAGAACGCTCTGACGATACCAATAGATGTCGGCCATGTGAATGTCGCGATTGCCCACGTAGCCCACCGATGTGGTCAAGCTGGCTCCGAACTGGTGCTGCACGGTCAGGTTCCATTGCTGGTTCATGGCCGGCCGCAGGTGCGGATCGGTGGCGTGCGTCTGCACGCCGGCGAGGCAGGCGGGCGAGAGCGCGATCAGAGCCGACGCCGTGCAGGCCGAGGTGGCGCCGAAGTACGGCGTATAGCCCTGCGACAACGTGGTCGACGGCAGATCGGTTCCAGGCGCATTCACCGCCTGAATCTGATTCGTGTTCGGCGGATTCAGCACGGCCATGTTGCCGATGCCGTTACCCTCCATGAAGCTGGAGATGTCATAGGCGCCGCGAACGACGGTGTGTGGAGCGAACTTGGGCTGCCAGGCAAAGCCAAAGCGCGGCTCGATGTCGCCGGCTCCCCAGTAGGTGTCGTAGTTCTTGCCTACTTCGGGCTGCCCAGTCACCAGGTCGTAGTTGATATTCATTTTCGAATTGCGGTCGCCGCGCGGGGTGTTCACCTCGTAGCGCACGCCGATATTGAGGGTCAGGTTCGGAGTCGCCTGATAATTATCCTGCACAAAGCCGGCGCCCAGGCTATTGACCAGGTTGAAGTGAATCGGCTGGCCTACGTCGATCTCGCTCGGCATGCCGAGCAGGAAGTCCGCGTAGGGAGTCGGGCCGCTGGCTCCCGTGTTTCCGGTGTATTGACCGCTGAACTTCCACTCGCCGCCGGCGCCGTTGTTGCCGGCATAGAGATCGTTCATGTCAAAGTGCAGCCACTCGAAACCGGTGTGGATCGAGTGACGGCCATGGGTCCAGGTCAGCGAATCGTCGAGCTGGTAGGTCGTGTCGTGAAAATCTTCGGGAGCATAGGTGCCGCCGACCACCGCGCCGGCGCCATAGCCTTCATCAATCTGCGGCAGTCCGTCCACGGGAACGCCTTGCAGCCCGATCGTGCCATTGATATTGCCGCTGGTGGCCGGGGTGTAGATCTGATCGTTGGCCGGGAAGATGTTGGCGCCCACGCGGAACTCATTCACCAGCGTCGGCGTCAGTGTGCGCACGTAGTCGAAGACAATGTTCTTCAGCGGATATTGACGCTGCATATCCGGCTGCAACACGTCCACACCGTTGGTATTGTTTTGCAGGGTCCACATCTGGGTGTAGCGGGCTTCGATGTGATCGTTCTGCGAGGCCTGCCAATCAACCTTGATGTCGCCCTGGTAGGTATGCGTGAAGCTGTGCGCCAGATACGTGGGCGCGTTGTACACCTCGTTCTGGAACTCAGGCAGCGCAATGACGGCCTTGGCCACCGGATCCAGACTGCCGACGGGAATCTGATTGTAGGGAATGATCGGACGGCTGGCCGGAGCCACTCCCGCCGAGGGCATATACAGCTGCCCATTCTGAGCCGAGCACATGCCCGAGCTGTTGAAGGTTCCACCCGCCTGCTGGCAGAAGTAACCGAGGTCGATCACCTGCGAGCTGACTTTGCCGTTGGACGGTGTATAGAAGCTCGGACTTGGCATCAGGCTGTTGGTGGCCGAGGTCGAAGGCCGGTTGTAGATCGAGTTCTCTTCATCGGCGAAGAAGAATAGCTTGTTCTTGACGATCGGGCCGCCCACCATGCCGCCGAACTCGTTCCACTGGACGCCCGGACGCGGCAACACAGAGGACGGGTAGCCGACGAGGAAACCGTTGGCCTTGTCCTGCCAGGTATTCGCATTCAGGTCCGTGTTGCGCAGGTATTCATACAGATCGCCGTGAAACTGGTTGGTTCCCGACTTGATCGACTCGACGATCACGCCGCCGGCATAGTTGCCGTAGTCGGCCGGGGCGTTGCTGACGATGATATTGAATTCCTGAATCGCGTCGGGCGCCGGGCTGTAGGAGACCTCGTCGTTGTCCGGCTGGTTGTCATCCATGCCGTCCAGGATGAAGTTGTTATCCTGCTCGCGCGCGCCATTCACGTACGGACGGCCCGTGCCGAAGGTCGTCTGCGGCGACTCGAAGGCGAAGATATTCGAGCTCAACACGCCGGGCGCCAGCAGCGTGAGCTGGTTGATGTCGCGCGTGGCCAGCGGAAGGCTGTTGGCCGCCTTGGCGTCGATCAGCGTGCCCAGTTCGGTCGATCCGGTCTGCAAAAGCGGCGGAATGTCGGTCACAGTGACGGTTTGCTTCACGTTGCCGACCTTCAGATGAAAGTCCACGCGGGCCACCTGGTTGAGGACCAGCGTAAACGGATTGCGGACTTCGGTGGCAAAGCCGGGGGCTGACACCTTGACGTCGACGCGGCCCACCGGAAGGACGGGAAAGTTGTAGAGCCCCGCGCTGGTGGTCTGCGTCACCCAGCTTGTCCCTTGATCGATGTTGCGCACCGTGACGTTCGCTCCGGGAATGACGGAACCCGACGCATCGGTAACGATTCCGGTGACGGAGCCGGCCGACTGCTGGGCGTGCGCCACCGCAGCCAGGCTCCACAAGAGAGCCAGCAAGCCGAACACGCCGGCCGCACCTGCCAATTTTCGTACGATTCGATTTCGCTTCACTGGTAAATCCTCCTCCTCGGTAGAAATTCGGGTTGATGGTTTGTCTTCGGAGAGTTTTTTCCAGGAAATCCCCAAAGTCGCGTGGCAGCGGCCCGCTCTCGATCGTGCCGATCCGTTCAGCCTGCCCTCACGCTTGCGATCCTTCCAGGCCACATGGCAGCGTTCCAGAATGTCTTCCATCCTGATCTTTGCCACCGCACCGAAATGATCGAATAGCCCTTAAACGATCAATTCGAATTTCAAGTCATCCTAGCGCAGAAACTCGTCAATTACAATAGGAAAAATGAAAAATAATTAAGATTTTGCTCACGAAATTGATTGAAATCTAAATCATTGAAAATCAACTACATAGAAAAAATGCCGTCGCGCCCTCCCTGGGCGGAATCGAACCATGGCCCCTTCTTGCTCAATTCGGGTCCCTCGTATGTTTGGAAATTTCCGGATCATGCGGCTATTAACGATCATATTTAGTTGATATAATCATATTCATGCTCGTATCATGGCATTATGTTATTGCTGCAGTGGATCACACCTCGTGGCAATGATCCTTCCTGCGCCAATATCTGATCCAAATGGAGTCCCGATTGCTTGATCATATCATGCGTTTTCAATCATATTCATATCTTTTCCACGCTTGGGCTCAAAGCCGCCTCTGCGGCCTCGGCAAAAGCACGCATCCCGATTCCGCGCAATTGCAAGTTGTACTGGTGTGAACGAGGTCATGGATCCCATGCTGTTTGAACTGTGCGCGGAGTCTCTCGAAGCCGCCCTGGCCGGCGAGCGGGGCGGCGCGGATCGGATCGAACTTTGCTCGGAACTCGATTGCGGCGGCTTGACCCCCAGCGAGGTTCTGAGAGATGCGGCGATTGAGGCGCTGGCTGTCCCTGTCCATCTGCTGATCCGGCCGCGCGCCGGAGATTTTGTCTTTTCTTCAAGCGAGTTTGAGCAAATGAAGCGACAGATCGACGAGGCCCGGCGCGCCAGGGCGGCGGGCGTCGTCGTGGGGATGCTGCGCAACGACGGAACGGTGGACGTGGAGCGCAGCCGCGAACTGGTCGCACGGGCTCGCCCCCTGGAGGTCACCTTTCATCGTGCCTTCGACCAGGCGCGCGATCTGGGCCAGGCGCTCGAAGATGTGATTGCAACCGGAGCGGACCGGCTGTTGACTTCGGGCGGCGCCGTCGACATCCACCGCGGCGCAGATGCCATTGGCGCGCTGCACCGGCTGGCGGGCGATCGCATGGAGATTGTCGCCGGCGGCGGATTGCGCCTGGAGAATCTTGCCGAATTTCTGCGGCGTGCGGAGATCTTTTCGCTGCACGGCTCGCTGGGCCGCAGAAACGGCGCTCTGCGGAAGGAAGAATGCCTGCGTGCGCTCGAAGAGGATGTGCGGCGGACGGTACGCCTGCTGCGCAGTGCGCAGTGCGAGCGCAGCGCCGCCAGAAGCCACGGCTAGAAACCGGCGGCGTTGGCGGGCATGGCGGGCTTGGCGAAGTTGGGCTGCGAACCGGCGAGTGTCTCCGTTTCATGCGCTGTGGATCGCAATCTTCCGTGGCGGGACAAACGCCCGGTTCATTTCAGGCGTTTTTCGGCACGACGCACGTGGGCTCTTTCGAATCCCGTGTGCGTCGACCGATCTGGCAAACGGCTCCAATGCGATGGCCTTGCTGGCGGCGGGACCATCCATTCCCCGTTCGGTGAAAATCGCTTATGCTTGTAACAATCCCTTCCTGCCTTGGCGGGCCAAGCTGACAAGCCTATGAGCACAGTCGTACTGGCGGTGGACGATCTTCGGGAGCAGTATACGCGCGAGATGACACTCGTGCGCCAGACCTGCGAGCGCACCGGAGACGGCACGGCGGCCATCCGCCGGCGCACGGCGGTGGTGGATAAAATCCTGATTGAAATGTGGCGCCGGGCCTTTGCCGGACTGCCCGCGCAAAACGTGGCCCTGCTGGCGCTGGGCGGCTACGGGCGCAAGGATCTCTTTCCCTTCTCGGACATCGATGTGCTGTTCGCCTTCGCCGACGAGAAGACCGAGCAGCAATCGAAGGACGCCGTGCGGGCGATCGTGCAGGGAATGTGGGACGTGGGCCTGCGCGCCAGCCCCGCCTCGCGCACGGTGAAAGAGGCCGGCAAATTCGATCCCGACAATCTGGAGTTCACGCTGGCCACGCTCGACCGGCGCTTTCTGGCCGGACAGTTTCCGCTCTACCAGCAACTTCACCAGGTGACCTTGCCCGGGCTGGTGCTGAGCGAGTGGACGACGATTACGCAAAAGCTCGGCGAGATCGCCCGCGCCCGCCACGCCAAGTTTGGCAACACCATCTTCCATCTGGAGCCGAACATCAAGGACTGCCCCGGCGGGCTGCGCGATTATTCGCTGGCCGTCTGGTTCGCGATTCTCTTCCACCTGAAGGAAACCAGGGAGTGGCCCCGGCAGCGCGGCGGCGTCTTCCAGAGCGCGCGTGGCGACGCCGAGGCGGCCTTTGATTTTCTGGCTGCGGCGCGCTGTTTTCTGCACTTTCGCCACGGACGCGATGACAACGCGCTGGACTGGCAGTCGCAGGACGAGGCGGCCACGCGCTCGATCGGCCTGGAGACGCGCGGCACGGCCGATCCCGCCTACTGGATGCGCACCTACTTTCGGCACGCGCGCGTCGTCTACCGGCGCGCCGCCCTGCTGATGGAGCATCTGCCGGCGCCGGTCAGCTTTTATCGCCAGTTCCGGCGGCGGCGCACGCCCATTGCGGGCACCGGCTTTCTGCTTGATCAGGGGCGCATCGACGTGCAGCCGGGCGCGCCGTGCAATGACACGGCGGCGATCCTGCGCATCTTTGCGCTGATGGCCACGCACGGCTACTCGCTCTCGCAGGCCGCCGAGGATCGCATTACGGACGCGCTGCCGGTACTGGCCATCTCGATTCCCGAGGGACCGTACCTTTGGAACGCCCTGCGCGAGGCGCTGCTGGGGCCGCACGCCGCCCACGCGCTCCGAACCATGCATGCGCTGGGCGTTCTGGAGATGCTGATTCCCGAGTTCCGCGGCATCGACGCCCTGGTGATTCGCGACAGCTACCACCGCTACACGGTCGACGAACACACCTTTCTGACCATCGACAACGTCCACGGCCTGCGTCAGCCGGCGCGCGAGTTCGAGCAGCGGCTGGCGCAGCTTTTGCCGGAGATTGACCGCCTCGATCTCTTCCTTTTAGCCCTGCTGCTGCACGACACGGGCAAGGCGCGGCGCACCGGCGAGCACGCCGCGCAGAGCATGGAACTGGCCGAGAGCTTTCTGGCGCGGCTGGACTTCGACGCCGAGGAAAAAGAGACGGTTCTCAAGCTCATCCAGCTTCAGTTGGAGATGTCGGCGGCCATGCGCCGGGACATCTTCGACCTGGACAATGTGCGGGGCTTCGCCGAAAAGATCGGCGAGCCGCAGTTGCTGAAGATGCTCACGCTGATGACCTTTGCCGACATCAAGGCGGTCCATCCCGACGCGCTGACGCCCTGGAAGGCCGAGAACCTCTGGCAGTTCTACATGTCCACGTCCAACTTCATGGACCGCTCGGTGGACGAATCGCGGTATCGCGCGGCCATCGATCCGACGCTGCTCAATCGCATCCGCTCGATGGTGCCGTCGGCCGAACACGAGGCGCTCGGGCAGTTCCTGGAAGGCATGCCGCAGCGCTATTTGCAGACCCGCCTGCCGGAGCAGATTCGCCGTCACTTCCAGATGGCGCTGAGCCTCGACGAAAATCCGGTGCAACTGGATCTGCGGCCCCTCCGGCAGATCTACGACCTGACCGTGATTACGCGCGACCGCAAGCGCCTGTTTGCCGACGTGGCCGGCGTGCTGGCCGCCTGGGGCATGAACATCGTCCGCGCCGGAGCCTACTCGAACGAGGACGGCGTCATCGTCGACAGCTTCCACTTCACCGACGTTTTTCGCACCATCGAGCTGAACCCCAGCGAAAAGGAACGCTTTCTGGAGAATGTGCGCGACGTGGTGGCGCAGCGGATTCCCGTCGAGCAGTTGCTCGACGCGCGCCGTCACATGAACCGGCCCGGCAGCCTGAAGGTCGAGGTGCCGACGCAGCTCGCCTTCGACTCGGAATCCTCCAGCCACGCCACGCTTTTGCAGGTGATCGCGCAGGATCTTCCCGGCCTGTTGCGGCAGATCGCGCTCACCCTGAGCGCCCACCAGTGCAACATCAAGATCGCGCTCATCGACACGGAGGGCGAGACGGCCATCGACGTCTTCTACCTGACCAGCCGCGAGGAAAAACTGACCGCCGAGGCGCAAGAGTCGCTCGGCCGCGATCTGACCGCCGCGCTCGAAGCGCTGCGCGCGCCCGCATAGATCGAGCCTTCCCCACGGCGGCCGGGGCAAAAGCTGTACCGCCCAGCGCGCATCAAAGCGCTCAGTCGCATTGTCGCCCGCGATGACGCCATTCCTTGCGCGTTTGTGCGGCGCGTTTGTGCGGCCCTGTCCGGCAAAAAAGCCGCGCACCGAGGACGTGACCGCCTCCTGTGCACGGCTTTGGGAGCGCACCGGTCCGGGCGCTTACTCGACGGATTTGAGGGTCCAGGCGCCGTTCACCAGCGTGAAGGTGGCCACGCGCTGTGTGCTGAGCTGGTTGCCGGGATTTTGCGCAATGGACTGCAAACCCGCGGGCAGGCTGCTCAGATCCACATCTTCCGTGAAAGCGACTGTCCGGTTGTCGGCCAGCGTCTGCACCTCGCCGATGCCGCGCGCCTTCAGCTTGCAGACGGTCTGGGGCACGACAACGACCGTATAGTTGGGACTGCTGGGACTATCGGGACGCCACTGGATGGTGTCGCCGCCGTTGGGCAGCTTGACCACCTTCGCGCCGTCCGGGGTGAGCTTGAAATCGGCCCAGTAGCCGTTGGGATAGCGCTTGACGCCTACCCAGTAGCCGTCATGCACGCCCTCTTGCATGCCGCGATCTTCCACGGCGATGGTGAGCGCCGTGCCGGCCTGGCCGTCGTACCGGGCCTGAATCATCGTCTTCGCCTGATCCTGAGTCAGGTCGGGCGCCGACTTGCAACCCGTCGCCAGCACTGCCGCGCCCAGAAAAACCACAGCCGCCAAAGCCTGAAATTTTGCGATCCTTCTCACGTTTCCTCCCTGAATTGCATGAAAACCGCATGGATTCCTTCGCAGGTTATTTTTCTCCTGCCGCCCTGTTCTGTCAATGAGGAGCCGCACAGCTCCCCATGCGCTTCGGCGCAGAACCATTTCGTTCTAAGGCACTGAATCGCGGTCCGCTTCCGGTAGCGCGTCTCCAGAACGTTGGCGCTGCGCTGTACGATGTTCCGGAGCAGGCCAGACTCGATGGGGAGACTCGGATCCTGATGCGCCTCGGTATCGAAGGCGGCCACGATGCGCAGGCCGAAATGCGAAAAGCGCCCGTGCCCCAGCAGCGCCGTGCCCAGATTGCCCGCGCCCACCAGGAAGGCCTCGTTGACCTTGTTCCAGCCGAGAAACGACTCGATGGCCTGAATCAGCCCGCGCACCGAGTCGCCCGTCTTCGGCTTGCCGACAATGCCCGTGTACTGCAAGTCCTTGCGAACGAGGACGGGAACGCAGTTTAAATCCCGCCCAATCGTGCTGCACGAAACCTGCTTGCCCCCCGGGCTTCAATATCGATCAAATAGTGGTGATACTGTGGCAGCCTCCGCAAGCTGGCCTGCGGAATCGGCGACAAAGGGCGGATCGCCTTTTCGGGAAGCCCATACGATATATTTCTATCGATAACCACATTTTCAGAGTGCGATTCTGTAACTGGCGAGACAGTGATCGCGATCCCTGTCGGATAGAAATGAGGACCATCCGCCGCCACGCAGCCCCACCGCGAGCCCGGATCGCTAGTAGCCGTTGGCCGTCAGCCAGCCGGCCGTCAGATCGAACTCCGATTTTTTCGCGTTCTGCATCTGCATGGCGGCGAGTTTCACCAGAACGTCGGCTTCAATGTTGACGGGCGCTCCTGCGGCGAGCGAGTGCAGGTTGGTGCGCCAGTAGGTGAGCGGCAAAATGGCGATCGAAATCTCTTCGCCGTCAACGCTGGCGATGGTCAGGCTGATGCCCTCGACGGCCACCGAGCCCTTGGGCACCATCCACTGCCGGACGTGGGCCGGCACGCGCACCTTCAGCGTCCAGTCGGTCGTTTCGCGATCAAAATTCGGGCTGGAAAACGGAACCACGGGTTCGAGCGCCACCAGCCTCCCCGTGCCATCCACGTGGCCCTGCACGACGTGGCCGCCCAGCGGGCTGCCGGCCGCGGTGGGCAATTCAAGATTGACCTTTGCGCCAGGCGCTAGCGAGCCGAGCGAGGTGCGATCCAGCGTCTCCTGCGCAAGATCGGCGTGAAAGTAGGCGGGATCGATGTCGAGCGCAGTCAGGCAGACGCCGGAGACGCCCAGCGAGTCGCCCTCGCGCAGACGCGCGGCCATGCCCGGCGCTTCCACGGTAATGCGGCGCACGCCGCCACGCTCCGCAAGACTGACCAGGGTTCCGGTCTGCTCGATAATTCCGGTAAACATGGTTCGATTTTAAGGGATGCGGCCCGCCGCTCTTACTCGGCTGCGGCCTGTTCCGGGGCGGAAGTTGCAGCGATTGCAGAACCGGACACAAGCGCGAAGTACGCGCGCACGAGCTTCAGCCGCCAGCGCAGGATCATGCCGAAGGCCAGCAGATAGAAGAGGGCTCCGGTCTGTTCGAGTGAAAGAAAGCGGTCGAAGTAGTTACGCGCGGCCCAGCGCACCAGGCCGAGCACGATGATGACCGCGAAAAAAGCGCTCGACCGCTTCATGCGAATCTCGCCGTTGTGGAAATGCAGATCGGAGGTCAGCAACAGCGGGTAGGCAAAGATCCCGGCACCGATGGCAAAGGCGGCCAATCCCCATAGAAAGGGCACGCGGCAGGGCGGATAGAAGAACATCGAAAAGCCGGTGGCCATGCCGAGAGGCGGGATCACGATCTTTTTGAGCGTCACGACGGCGCGGCCTTCGCGCACGCGCCAGGCGAGCACGCCAGCCAGTCCGCCCAGCGAAACGATCGCCGTAAGAACGGGGGTTGAAACCATCGGATTTTCCTTTCCGTCTGCGCTGCGGACAGGCAAACCGCGGAGACATCAGCCGATCGCCAACCGCGAACGGCAAAAGCCGGCAGTAGACGGTAAACAACAGGCTGCGCGCGGCCGCTGCAGCTTCATGCGAACGCTTCTATTTTAATTGGATGGCAATGCTCCGAAAAATGGCGCAGATTTTTTGTTTCGTGCATTGCCGCCGCTCATGGAGTTTCACCCTTCGGCCAGGGATCGCGCAGCAGCGCGCTCAGGCTCAGGTCGCGGCCGCAGCGCTCTACATCGAATTGGTTCAGCGGCACGAACGGACGCACGCTCCCGAAGGCGGAGACGGCCTCATCGCCCAGAATCTGCGGCGCGACAAAAAGATGAAGCCGGTCGACGAGGCCGGCGGCCAGCAGCGCCGTATTAAGCTGCGCGCCCGTCTCCGTCAGCAGCGTCAACACCTGCTCTTCGCCGAGCCGGGCAAGAACCCGGTCGAGTGGCACGCGCAGGACTCCTGGCTCCGGCGCGTGCTCCGCCGGCGCGAGCGCTTCGACGCGGACGCCGCGGCGGCGCAACGCGGTCGCGCGTGCCTCGTCGCGCGAAACGGTGAAGACGACAAGGTCGTTCTGTGCGGTTCGGACGAGCTTCGAGTCGAGGCCGATACGCAGGCCGGAGTCGAGCACGACGCGCAGCAGGGGCCGGCGGCGGCGCAGTCCGCTGCGATCCGTCAGCAGCGGATCGTCGGCAAGAACCGTGCCGATTCCGGTCAGAACGGCGTCGGCGGCCCAGCGCATTCGCTGCACAGCCTCGCGCGCAGCCTCGCCGGTGATCCATACCGGCGCTTGTTCCGCGCGCTCGCCGGGCGGCGGCGCGATGCGGCCATCGATCGTCATCGCGACTTTCATCTGTACAAAAGGCCGCCGGTGCTGAATCCAGCGCGCGAAGCCCTCGTTGAGGCGATGGGCCTCGGCTTCACAAACTCCGATCGTGGTTTCGATACCGGCCGCACGCAGCGCCTCAAGACCTCGCCCCGCGACGGCCGGGTTGGGATCGACAGTGGCCGCGACGACGCGCGCAAGACCGGCCTCCATCAGCGCATGGGCGCAGGGCGGCGTGCGTCCGGTGATCGAGCAGGGCTCAAGCGTGACGTAGGCCGTGCCGCCGCGAATACGATCGGCGGCGTTCCGCCGCGCCTGCTTGAGCGCGGCGACCTCGGCATGATCGCGAAGTTCGTATTCGTGCCAGCCTTCGCCGAGGAGTTGGCCCGCGCGGTCAAGAAGCACGCAGCCGACGGCCGGGTTGGGCGCGGTAACGCCGATGCCCCGCCGCGCCAGTTCAAGGGCGCGGCGCATCCAGCGCAAATCGGCATCGTGCATGGAGACAGGATCGTTCATGGCAATCGCCGGCGGGGAGAACTCTTCAGTGTAGCCGGATCGCGCAACCGGCAATAGAGCGCCTCCCACCAATCGGCCGCGGCGTCGATGCTGAATGCCTGCACAATTCGCTCGCGCGCCGCCCGGCCCATTTGTGCGCGCGCGTCGCCGCTCCTTTGCATCGTCGTCCGCATGGCCGCTGCAAGCGCCTCGGCGTCTTTGGCCGGAACCAGCACGCCGGCCGCGCCCACCAGTTCGCGCACGCCGCCCACGTCCGTGCCAACCACGGGCTTTTCCATCGCCATGGCCTCGCCGACCACCAGCGGCATTCCCTCCCAGGCCGAACCGAGCACGAAGCCATCGGCCGCATCGAGCAACGCGGGCATCTCGCGGCACAGGCCGAGCCAACGCACGGAGTCTTGAATGCCCAGCCGCAGCGCCTCGGCTTGAATTTCGGCAACCGCGGCCGCAGCGCCTTCGCCGGCGATCCACAATCGCGCCTCGTTCTGCTGCCGATGGAGCGCGTCGAAGGCGCGCAGCAGGTTGGGGTAGTCTTTGGCCGGGGCGATGCGTCCGGCCGCAAGCCAAACGAAAAACCCATCTTCGCCGCCGAGCAGATGCCTGCGCATCTGCGCGCGCCGCTCGGGATCGGGCGCAAACTCGGCCGTGTCGATGCCATTGACGCGCACGGCGCACTTCTCGCGCGGAATCGCCTTCAACCGAATGAACCGCTCCGCCGCGGCCTGGCTGACGGCAACCGTGCACTCGGCCCATCGGTCGGTCAAGCGGTAGGCCATCATGCGCGGCCAGCCGCCCTCGTAGACGTTATGCACCGTGGAGACAACCGCCGCGCGCGGAGCGGCGATGCCCAGCAGCCGCGTAAAGAGATTGGCGTGAAAGCTGTGGCTGTGGAGCAAGTCCGGGCGAAATTCGCGCAAAAATCTCCATGCGCGATGAAGCCCCGGAACGAGACTGGCGGGATTTTTGCCGATTCCCAGCGGAACGACGGGAAGTTTCGTCGGCCATTCCTCGTTGCGGCGCGGCATCAGCGAGAGAATTGCGACCGCATGGCCGCGGCCGGCCATGCGCGCAGCCACGGCCAGAGCCTGTTTTTCCGCGCCGCCCATGCCCAGCGAGGTGAGTACGGTCAAAATGCGCATCGCGTTGGCGCCTCGGCGAAAGATCGATCCCACCGATCATACCCGGCTCGCCCCTGCAATCGCACAGCGATCTACACAAGCAGATACACCCGCGAATGCCCATAGAAATAGAACCAAGCAGAGAGCGCTGTGCGCAGATCGACCGTTTCCATCTCCGCAGCCTGCTCCCTGCCCGCCTTTGCCGTCAAAAGGCCGGCTGCGGTTCAAATTCCTCTTTTTCCTCGGCGCCATAGCGGCGCAGCAGCACAGGCAGACTCTGCGAAAAGGCCGAGCGCGGCATCACCGTGTCGCAGCCGGCTTCCATCGCCTTGATCTTCAATTCGCCCTGCAGATGGCTCAGGAAGCCGATGATCGAAACCGACTTCTTGAACTTGGTTTTGAACTTGGGGATCAGCGCCATCGGCTTGGCGCCGGCGTTGTTCAGGTCGAAGACCAGCAGGGCCGGCCGCTCGCCTTCGGGCGCGCCGCCGATGCGCTCCACGGTCTCCTTATCGCCCTTGGCAAACTCGACTTTCACGCCCAGTTTGCGCGCCGTCTCCTGAATCTTCGCCATGAAGAAGAGATCCTCGATAAAGCAGTAGATGCGCGTGGGCGCGTCGTGGCGCGGGGGCGCGGCGGCCGGCGATGCGTAGGCTGCGGCGTAATAGCCGCCGTTGCCCGCCACGGGAATCGTCGAGGGCGGGCCGTCGGCGACGTTGCCGTTGGCGGCGCGGTAGCTGTGGTCCATGGGGCCGACAAACGCGCGCGGACCCTTTTGCCGTCCCTTGCGCTTGCCTTGGGACGGCGCGGAGATGCTGTTGCCCGGCTGCTGCGGGGTGGCATTTTTCGGTGCGAACTTTTTCTTGCGGCTCTGGCGGCGCTGCTGCTGCTGCCGCGGCTGGTGCTGGCTCTGCGGCGGATTCTGGGCCGACGGCTGGCTTGGCGCCGGGCTCTGCGCTGGCACGGCCTGCGCCTGCATCGCGCCCTGGCTGGACTTGTTCTTGCGACGGCGCCGGCGGCGCCGGTGCCCTTGCTGCTGCGCCTGACCGTTGTCGGGCACTGGCCCCTGTTCAGGCTGGGGCTCGGTCGATTCTGTTGTCATGATGTGTATACTTCCTGATGCTTGGCTCTTTGGAGCTTTGCTTGGGTGCGTTGCCTTGCGCCGGCCGTCAGCGGGGATGCGAACCACCTTGCTGTTCGCCGCATTCCCTCCGCACGGGGAGAGTGTGCGCTACAGTGATTCCGTAGCGCGCAGCCATCGTCCTGAGCGGCTTCGCTCCTGGACCTCTTCACGGGAAGCCCCGCCGGACCTACCTGCTTCCTCCGGCCAGCGCCCCCCGGCGCACGAAATTTCACAACTCAATCCTCTGGGAAGATCCGCCTGCCGCCTCAAGCGCGGGAGCCGTTTGCCGGCTTCGTCCGCGCACCGGTTCCGGCCCGGCGCATCCGTTGCATCTCTCAGTCGAGGCCATCTCCTACGCGAGCAAGCACAACGCACAGGCCGGCGCGAAGGCTTTCCATTGTCTGGCGATGTCTCTTTGCTCCACGGCGAGCTTGCCCAACCCACGAATCCGGTGGCCCGCATCAGCCGCTCGATAGGCAATTTCGATACTACCGCGAAGGCGCACCGCTGGCAAGAGCCAGCTTTGGCGGCCTTGGGCGATTCGGGCTTCGTCCCCGGCAAACCGACTCATGCGCCGGCGTAGGCGATGCGGCCCTCGCCGATCGTCCAGCGGACCTTGCCGAGCATCGGCCAACCGTCGAAGGGCGTGTTTTTAGCCTTCGATTTTGATTCCGCGGCGCGATAGGTCCATTCGGCTTTGGGATCGAAGACGACCGCGTCGGCCAAGCTGCCCACGGCCAGCGTGCCGCGGCCCTTCAGGCCCAGCAATGCGGCTGGTTGCGCGCTGAGCAGGCTCAGCACGCGGCCCAGCGGCATCTTCCACTCGCCGTGCAGCCAGCGCAGGCTCAGCCCGAGGGCGGTTTCCAGGCCGATGACGCCGTTCGGCGCCTGCTCGAACTCGACCTCTTTTTCGTGCGTGGCGTGCGGCGCATGATCGGTGGCGATGGCGTCCACCACGCCGTCGAGAATTCCTTCGATCATGGCGTCGCGATCGGCGGCCGAGCGCAGGGGTGGGCACATTTTGGCGTGCGTATTATAGAGGCCGACGTGCTCGTCGGTGAGCAGAAAGTGGTGCGGCGCGACCTCGCAGGTGACGCGCAGACCGTTGCGCCGCGCCTGCCGCACGGCGGTCAAGGCGGCTGCCGTCGAGGTGTGCGCCACATGCAGATGCGGATGCGCGTCGCGCAGTTCGGCCACCAGGCGAATGTCGCGCTCGACGATCAACGATTCGGAATCGTTCGACATGCCACGCAGCCCGAGCCGGAAAGAAACCGGGCCGAGGTTCATGCTCGCCCCTTGCGTGAGGCGCGTGTCTTCGGCGTGCTGAATTACGGTCAGCCCGACGCGCGCCGCCGCGGCCAGCGCCTCGCGCATCACGCTGTCCTTGAGGATCGGCTTGCCGTCGTCGCTGACGGCCACCGCGCCGGCGGCTTTCAGCGCGGCATAGTCGCTAATCGACTCGCCCTTCGATCCGCGCGTGGCCGCGGCGATGGGAAAGACGCGCACGGCGCCGCCGCGCTCGGGCGACTGCATCCAGCGGGTGACTTCGGCGGAATCGTTGACCGGAGAAGTGTTCGGCATCGCGGCCACGCTCGTGAATCCGCCCGCCGCCGCGGCCGCCGTTCCCGTGGCGATCGTCTCCTTGTAGCCCTGGCCCGGCTCGCGCAGATGCACGTGCATGTCGATCAGCCCCGGCGCAACGATCAGGCCGGCCGCGTCCAGAACCTCCGCGCCGTTTTTGCCCTTCAGTTTGCCCGCGCCGGCGATCTCGGCGACGCGCCCGTCCTTGAACAAAATGTCTTTGGCGGCATCGACGCCCGCCGCGGGATCGATCAGCCGGCCGTTCAAAATCGCGATTGCCGTCATGCGCGGCCTCCTTGTGCTGCCGTCAATGCCCGCTCCATGACCGCCATGCGGATGGCTACGCCGTTGGTCACCTGCCGGAGGATCGCCGATTGCGGCCCATCGGCCACGCCGGCCGTGATCTCCAGTCCGCGAATGATCGGCCCCGGGTGCAGAACGAGCGCTTGAGGCGCATGGGCGGCCAAGCGCTGCCCGGTGAGCTGATAGTTGGCTTTGTATTCGTCCAGATCGAGTTGCAGCCCGGCCAGCCGCTCGGCCTGGATGCGCAGCATCATTACTACTTGCGATTGCCGCAGGGCGTTCTCGAAATCGCGCTCGATCTCGACTCCCGAAGCCGCGTTTGCCGCCAGTTCCGGCAGCAGTTCCTTCGGTCCGCAGAGCAGCACCCGCGCGCCCAGCCGCGGCAAAAGCAGCATGTTCGACCGGGCTACCCGGCTGTGCAGAATGTCGCCGGTGATCGAAACCGTGACGCCGGCCAGCGTTTCCGGACCGACCGCGTCGACGCCCGGCCGCAGATGGCCGAGAATGGTGCGCAGATCGAGCAGCGCCTGCGTGGGATGCTCGTGCATGCCGTCGCCGGCGTTCACGACCGGCAGCCGCGTGGCCTCTTCGAGCAGCCAGGGCGCGCCGGAGGCGTTATGCCGCAGGATGATCGCCTCGGCGCCGAGCGCGCGCAGCGTCAGGCCGGTGTCCTTGAGCGATTCGCCCTTTTCGATGCTCGAGCTGAGGCTCGAGATGAGCGCCGTGTCCGCGCCGAGCGCCTTCGAGGCCAGCTCGAAGCTGGTGCGGGTGCGCGTCGAGGACTCGTAAAAAAGCAGTGCGATGCGCCGCTTGATCAGGATGCGGTCGCGCACCAGCGGGTCTTCGCGCTCCAGTTCCGTGGCGCGCCGCAGCAGCCGGCCGACCTCTTCCACGCTCAGATCGAGCGCCGAGAGCAGTGAGCCCGGATGATAAGGAAACGGAGAGACGGGCGCAGGCGGAGTGCCGCGCGGACGGCGAGCGATGGTTCCAGCCGGATTCATAAAAGACACACTTTTCCCGCAAACAGCTTACCGCGTGAAGCGCGCCCGCGTCTGCGAGGAAAACCGGGCAGGATCCTCTCCGGCCGGCGCCATAAAGCCCCGGCCGCGACCTTCAGTCAATTTGTGCGCTCGACCAGCAGCACCTCTTCGGTCTGATCGATCTCTTGAAACTTGACCTCGATAATCTCGCGGCTGCTGGTGGGCACGTTCCGGCCAACGTAGGTGGCCTCGATGGGCAGCTCGCGATGGCCGCGGTCGATCAGCACACAAAGCTGCACGCGGCGCGGGCGGCCGTGATCGAAGAGCGCGTCGAGCGCGGCCCGGACGGTGCGGCCGGTGTAGAGCACGTCGTCGCAGATCACCACGTCGCGGCCCTCCACGTCGAAGCCGAGGGCTCCCGGCTTCACCACCGGGCGCGCATCGGCCGTCGAAAGATCGTCGCGATAAAACTGGATGTCGAGCACGCCCGTATCGACGGGGCGCTTCTCGATGGCGGCGATCAGCTTGCCGAGCCGCTCGGCCAGTGGCGCGCCGCGACGCTTGATGCCCACCAGCGCCAGGTTCTCGCCGCCATTGCTTTTTTCCACGATTTCGTGGGCCAGCCGCACCAGCGTCCGCTCGATCTCCGAGGCGGACATCAGCCGGCCTTTCACGCGCAGGTTATTCTTGTTCTCTGATTCGCTCATGCAGGGACGCTCTTGCCGGATGATACGAGGGATCGCCGCCTGGGGGCAAGATGCCGAGCCGCCGCAGCCATCCGCGGGGAACGGCAGGGAACATCGTGCGGCAGGCACGCAGGAGCTTTCTGCGGCTGGCGGCGCGAACGGACCGCATGGCTTTCTGGAAGCAGATACTGCGGCGGTTGCCGGCGGTCACCGGCACGAGAAGCCGCCGGCGCGGAATCGTATCGACCAATCATCGGGTTTTGCGTCTGTCGATCCTTCGCCGCGCCTGTGCGCCATCGCGCTCCAGACCGGCTGCGGAATCATGCAGGTTCGCGCCATGTTCCTGGAGAAAGACGCGCATTCAGGGCAAACGCAGGAACGAAGCCAGAGCACGGAATGGACTCCGCGTTTGATCTGTCCGCCGGTTGCGTCCCGTGGGGACAGGCGAAAACAGTCCCAGGTGGAGCGCAGCGGAACCCTGAGACTGTGAGGAGAAGAACCGTTCGCGCCCCGGAAGGGCGCGGTGATCCTTTCCTGCAAACAGAAAACGATTCATGCGATGGCCCTGAGCGTACGTCTCCATAGGGCGCAAGCACCCCATCGATCCAAAGTTATCGCTGATAAACTGAACATCGATGATTCTCCCGTTCGTCCGCGAAATCTTCGCGGATTTGGAGCAAGCGCCGGGGTTTGAGCGCGTTCGCAGGCATCTGGGCCTGGGTGCGGGGCGCAGGCGTGTCTCCGGATTGACGGCCACGGCGCGGGCGCTTTATCTGCCGCTGATGGCGCGGGCCGCGCGGCAGCCGGTAATCACGATCGTTGCCGACAACAAGGCCGCCGAGGCTCTGGAATCGCTGGTCAAGGCCGGCTGCGAGCTGACGGGAGCGGTCGATTCGGCGCGCGTGGTCCGTCTTCCCGCGCACGACGTGCTTCCCTTTGAAAATCTTTCGCCGCACCCGGAGGTGCAGGAGCGGCGCGCCTCGGCGCTGTGCAAGCTGGCTGCGGGAGCGGTCGACATTCTGATCGCGCCGGTCGAGTCGGCGGCCCTGCGGCTCTTCGACCGCGAGTACTACGCGGGCCTGGCCGTCACGCTCAAGCGCGGCGAGGAGATCGACCTGGAAACGCTGACGGCGCATCTGGCCAGCGTGGGCTACGCGCGGATGGACCTGGTCGAAATGCCCGGCCAGTTCACGCGGCGCGGCGGCATTCTCGACGTCTACTCGCCTGAGGCCGACCGGCCGGTGCGCATCGAGTTCTTCGGAGATCGG